>CALLYX010000397.1 GCA_937858775.1 uncultured bacterium
TGGGCCCTGCCACCGGCCGCCGGTGCAGCCAACGATGGGCTCATGAAGGTCGGCTCCACTCACCGCTACGCCGCGACACCCGACGTGGTGTTCGCAATGATGACCACGCCGGCGGTGCTGACCGAGACGGCGGGCACGTTCACTGTTTCTGCCGACTATACCAGGGCGGTGGCGTGATGACGGGCGCAAAGCTGGGGCTGCACATCCTGGGAACCGACCAGGCATTGGCGCGGCAGATCGTCGCCATTGCCTGGTGGGGCACCCGGGAGTGCATACGGCGCCCAGCTGGGAGGATCCCCGCCCGCGAGACCGCACTGGCGGGCGGCGCACGCCGCGGCCGACTCCGGCATGACGGTCCTGCTCTTCGAGAAGGGGGAACAGGTCGGAGGGCTATGGGGATCCGAGTACCGGGACGGATTCATCTTCGACCACGGCGTCCACGGCCTCTACGCCGCCGGACCCGAGATGGAATCCACCGTCGCCGGGATGAAGCGCATCGCGGGGGACATCTTCGTCGAGGCGGACAAGAAGACGGAGATACTCTTCCGCGGCCGCCTGGTGCGCTACCCCCTCCAGCCCGGCCAGTTCTTCACCGCGTACGGCGCCGAGGGGCTGCTCTGGGCCCTGACGCTGGTCATGGCGCGGCTCCGCGTCGCCGTGACCGGCGAAGGATGGATGCGGAACTTCCGCGACTACGCCGTCGGGAACTTCGGCCCGCTCCTGTACCGGATCTACTTCGAGCCGTACCTGAAGAAGGTGTGGGGAATCGACCCGGTGCGGCTCGACCTCGAGTCCGTGGCGCGGCGCGTCAAGCGGATTCGCATCAGGACGTTCCTCCAGCAGCAGTTGCAGCACGCACTCGGGATGAAGGGGCGGCAGACGTACGACGGTCTCCAGCCGCTCCGCATCGTCTATCCGCGGCACGGCGCGCAGCGCGTGGTGGACGCGATCCGGGAACGCGCGGAGGAGAAGGGAGCGCGCATTCTATGCGGCGCGGAGGTGACCGGGCTTCGGTTCGAGAACGGCCGCTACACGGTGACGGTGTCGGGGAAGGCAGGCGCCGGGGGGGTCACTGCCCGGGCTGTCGTTTCGACGCTGCCCATCCCCGACTTGCTGGGGCTCCTGTGCCCGCGCCCGGATGGCGTGATGGAGGAGACGATACGGTCGCTCCGCTACAGGGCGCTCCGCCTGCTGAACATCATGCTCGACTGCGAGCGGGTGTTTGCGGCTCAGTGGACTTATTTCCAGGGCGGCGAATTCTCCTTCAGCCGCATCAACGAGTACAAGAACCTCTCCCCCGACTTCTGCCCGCCGGGGAAGACCGGCCTCTCGATCGAGTTCAACTGCGACGTCGGAGACCGGCTCTGGTCCATGCCGGACGGCGAGCTGTTCGATCTGGCGGTCCGCGAGCTGGACCAGCCGGTCGGCCGGCGGCGCGATATCGGGGGGATCGTCCGCGCCCGCCATCGGGGTTATTTCAGCGCGCGGTTCGCGCACGCATATCCGCTAATGGAGACTGGGACGGCGGCGCACCTCGAGAGGGCGCTGGCGTTCCTGTCGGGCTTCCCGCGCCTGAGGTCCATCGGAAGGCAGGGGCGGTTCCGCTACATGAACGGAGACGAGTGTTTCGGGGAGGCGGCCGCCGCCGCGGCCGAACTGAAGAGAGAGGTGAAACGATGAGGGAGCCGATACATCTATTCAGGCCCGAGATAGGCGAGGAGGAACTGGAGGCGGTGCGTCGGGTCTTCGAATCGAAATGGCTCGGACTCGGCCCGAAGACGGCGGAGTTCGAGAAGGCGTTCGCGAGGCTCATCGGCGCCGAGCACGTGGTCGGAACGAGCTCCTGCACCGCCGCCCTCGAGCTGGCCGTGAAGCTGCTCGACACGTCGCCCGGCGACGAGATACTGGTGCCCACGATGACCTTCGTCTCCACCGCGCACGTGGTGGTGTATCACCAGTGCAGGCCCGTCTTCGTCGATGTAGACCCTGTGACGCTCAACATCTCGCCGGAGGATATGCGCCGCAAGATCACCTCCAAGACCCGCGCCATCGTTTTGGTCCACTACTCCGGCCGTCCCGCCGAAATGGACGCCATTCTCGAGATCGCGGACGGAATCCCGGTCATAGAGGACTGCGCGCACGCGACCGGCGGATTCTACCGGGGAAAGCACGTCGGCTCGTTCGGGAGGTTCGGTTGCTTCAGCTTTCACGCGGTCAAGAACCTCACGATGGGGGAGGGCGGCGCGATCACGATGCGGAATGTGGAGCAGGCGCAGCGCGCGAAGCGCCTCCGCTGGCTGGGGATAGACAAGGGGACGTGGGACCGCACGCCGGACAACAAGGCGTACTGGTGGGAGTACAACGTGGACGAGATCGGCCTCAAGTGCCACCCGAACGACATCCTCGCCGCGATCGGCCTCGTCCAGTTGGGGAAACTGGAGCGGATGAACAGCCGCCGCCGGGAGATCGTTTCGCGCTACCGCGCGGCGTTCGCGGATCTGCCGTGGATCGAGATGCCCCCCGAGGACGACGACGACCACCGCTCCTCGTGGCATATCTGCTCCGTCCGCTGCCGCGGCGCGGACCGGGACGACCTGAGCGCGTACCTCAAGGAGAGGAATATCCTCACCGGGGTCCACTACAAGCCGATCCACCTCTACCGCTGCTTCGGTTGGCAGCCCCCGCTGCCGGTCGCGGAAGGGGTCTTCCCCGGACTCCTCTCCATCCCCAACCACTCGGTGCTCACGGACGCGGACGTGGAGTACATCATCGAGGCGATAAGGGGATATCCCGGCTGAGTCGCGGGGGGGCTAGGAGGAGAAGCGGTATTTGAGGAGCGAGGCGAAGATGTGCGGGACGTCGCGCCAGCTTATCTTCTTCCCCTCGTCGAATCGCCTCGGGTAGTACCTGACGGGCACCTCGTGGATCCGGTGTCCGCGCTTGAGGATTTTCGCGGCGACCTCCACCTCTATGTCGAAGCCGTTGGAGCGTATGTCGAGAGACCTGAAGATGTCGGTCCGGATGAGCTTGTAGCCGATCATCACGTCGGTGAGGGTGGATGTGAAGAGCAGGTTCACCATGAAGTTGAGCGCGAGGCTCGCGAGGAAGACCGCCCGGTCCGCCGACGAGCCCTGGACGGTGTGGTGGTAGTCGTAGTTGATCATCCGCGTCCCGAAGACGACCTCCGCCATCCCCTCGATTACCGGCGCCAGCAGGACGCGGTAGTCTTCCGGGTCGAGCTCGAGGTCGGCGTCTTGGATGATGACGTAGTCGCCGGTCGCGCGTTCGAGCCCCGTGCGGATGGCCGCCCCCTTCCCGCGGTTCTTCTCGTGGCGGACGATCTCCGCCCTCCCCCCGAGCCCCTCCCGGGCGATCTCCGCGGAGCCGTCCGTCGAGCAGTCGTCGACCACGATGATCTCCTTCTCGGCGGGGATATCCACGGCGATGACCTTCCGCGCGATCTCGAGGATAGTCTTCTTCTCGTTGTAGCAGGGGATTATGACGCTGAGCCTCATCGCGTCCTCACGCGCCGAAATCCACGGAGACGGCCAGACCCTGGGCGCCTTGCAGTTGTTCGGCTATTGTAACCGTTCGAAGACCGCTGTCAACGAGAAGTTGCCGCGTGGCGCGGCCGTGGCGCGCCCCGAGAAGGCCGTACGGGTGGAAACAGAGTATCGCCCCGGGGAGGAGATGCGGGCGGAGCGCCTCCCGGATCTCGCCGGGGCCCGGATCGTGCAGAACGAGCGGGACGTCCATGAATGCGATGCAGCGCTCCATCGGGTCGCGCGACGCGCCGGAGCAGAGGAGCGACGAGGAGTAGGCGACCCCCAGGCGCCTGAGGATGGGATAGCAGCCGGGTGTCATGGCGAGGTTCGGCGCCCGGTAACCGCTGAACGCGATCCCCGCCCCCTCGAAGGCGCGTATGCACCGCCGCAGGTCGGCCTCGAAGCGGTCCGCCGGCATACGGTTCGGGGAGTGGTGATGATAGCCGTGCAGTCCCACCTCGCATCCCATCTGTTGGAGCCTCAGCGCCCATCCGGCATGGCGGCCCACGAGCGAGCCGGTCATGAAGACCGTAAGGGGGATCCCGTCGCGTGCGAGAAGCTCGATGAGCCCGAGGGTATCGGGTTCGCGGTATTCCTTGAACAACCTGCGGAGTCGGAACAGTGCCAAGGGGAGGGGGGGGTACCCGGGCGTGCGATGGACGTTCAGCACCGCGTGCCATTTCTCGAGGAGCCCGCTCACAGGGGCCTCCGGCGGTTCATGAGATCGGCCTGCACACCACCACTATCTCCTCGGCCATCCGGCGGAGCCGGAGCTTCTCCACGAGGAGGAGCGGGAGGCGGATGAGGGGGCTCTTGAAGGTGTAGCCGATGTGCACCATCTCAACGCTCGCAATGCGATACCCGTTCCGCGCAAGCAACCGAGTAAGCGCTTTGGCCGTGACGAGCCTGTGAATGTCGGGAAGCGCATCGCTCTCCAGAAATTTGAAAATGCGGCGCAGGAAGAAGCCCAGATACCTGCTCAACAAAGCGGGGAGCGAGCGGGCGCTCGGCACGACAAGGACGAGGATGCCCCCCGGGGCGAGGACCCGCCGTACCTCCTCGAGCATCTCCCCGGGGCGCTCCAGGCTGTGGAACATCCCGATCCCATAGACTCCGCCGACGGAGCCCGCCTTGAATGGAAGGGCCTCCCCCGACCCTATCACCCGAAGCCCCCGGGCGAGCCGTAGCGCCTCGATGGAAATGTCGACCCCGACGGGCATGCACGTGCCGTCGAGGAGGGCGAGGTAGTCACCGGTGCCGCAGCCGACGTCGAGGACGATCTTCCCCGCGAACCACTTCCTCAGGACGCCGGCGATCTTCTCCTGGTAGCGGGGATGGCGGAACCACTTGTCCTTCGAGAGCGACCACATCCGCTCCCAGTTCTCCAGCGTCCCGCGGCCGTCAGCGCGCGTCGTCATCTTTTTCTATCCTCCCGAGGAAGGAGAAGAGCTTCGCCACGTAGTGGGGAAAGTCGCGGTAGGAAGAGGATGTCGTCGCCAGCCGGAATCGGTACGAGAGACCGTGCCACGCCCAGAAGATATAGGTGTATAACTTGAGGAGGGGGAGGGAGATGAGGAACGGGATGAGCCGCCGCAGCAGCAGGGGGTGGCTGACCGTGACTCCCCAGAGCTTGTGGAGACGCGCCAGTTTTTCCTTCGCCCGGGGGTCGGGAAAGGTGAGCACGGAGTAGTTCCTGGTGAAGTCCATCTGCGTGGAGCCCGCGTCCCTCGGGGAGAAGAAGCCGTTCTCCACAACATACCGGTGGATGGGCGTTTTCGGGTACGGGTAAAGGATATTGGCGAGGGCGAAGGTGGGCCGCAGCGAGATCTCGAAATCCATCGTGCGCAACGCGTTCCCGATCGGGTCCTCGACGGGCAGCCCTATAAGGCAGTCCACCTGGAACCTGATCTTGAACTTGTGGAGGATGCGCGCCGCCTCCTCGATATCCTTCCGCAGCGGAGCGCGCTTCAGGATATCCCTGTTGATCTCGTCGTCGGCCGTCTCGAGGGCCATCTCGATATACGAGACGCCCGCCTTCTTGAGCAGGCGGATCTTCTCCTCCGTGACGAGGGTGGGGATGAAGTTGACGATGAACGGGAGGCCCACCCGGCTGGGAAGCTTCTCAGCCAGTTCCTCCAGCCATGGGACGTCGTGCAGGAGGAAATTGTCGTCGTAGATGCTCAGGAGCTCCGTCGGGTAGCGCCGCCTCACCTCGTTCACCTCGGCGATGAAGTTTTCCACCGAGCGGATCCTCACCACGCGGCCCTTCCCGCGGTACATCTCGTTGAAACGCTCGTTGAAACAGTACGCGCAGTGGTAGGGGCAGCCGCGGATGGTGAAGAACGTCTTTATCCTGTCGCGCTTGAGGAGCCGGTCTCTCGAGTAGATCAGGTCCCTGTCGGGAAACGGAATCCGATCGAGGTCATCCACGAGCGGGCGTGGTGGATTTACGTGCAATGCCCCGCCCTCGCGGAAGGCGAGGTTCGGGATGGAGCGCGGCGAGGCCCCCCGCTCGAGTGCCTCGACGAGATCGAGCAGCGCATCCTCCCCCTCGCCGACGCAGACGGCGTCCAGGCAGTCGTTGAGCACGACCTCGGGGGAGAATGTGGCGTGCGGCCCCCCCATGAGGGAGAAGAAGGCGAGGTGCTTCTTCAAGTGGGCAAAGAGGGAGAGGTAGTAGTTGTGTTCTCCCGTCATGGCGCTCACGGCGATGAGGTCCGGCGCGGCCTCCTTTACCGCTGCGATGAGCTTGTCGCGCGTCATGGCGCCGGTGACGAGGATGTCGACGGCCTTCCCGCGTTTCTTCAGGGCGCCGATGAGGTACATGAGCCCCATCCGCTCCATGACCATCGTCTCCTTGAGAAGGAAGAGCGTTTTCATGCGGTATGCGGCAACCTCCGGAATCCAACCCCGTGCGCCCGGGGCGTGCTCACGACCATGGGGTCACCCCGGCGAAGAGTGTGTTGACAGCGATGAACGGGCGTGTTACACAGTACGCCATCGGTAGCAGCAGAGGGAAAGTATAGGAAATGACCACTCGAAAATCAAAGGTATTGCTCATCCAGCCGACGTGGTCATCCGTCCACGGTTCCTTCGCCTCGATCGCCGCCAAGAAGCTTTTCCTGCCGCCCGTCGGCATATGCTATCTCGCCGCCGCGCTTTTCCGCAAGGGACACGAGGTGGAGATGCTCGACCTGGAGCCTGCCGGGCTGTCCCTCCGGGAGACGCTGGAGGCGATCGCCGGGGCCCGTCCGGACCTCCTCGGCGTTACGACCACGACGCCGGCCTATTCCATCGCCAGGGATTTTTGCGCCGAGGTGCGGGGGGCATTGCCCGGCCTCCCCATCGTCATAGGAGGCCCCCATATCTCGGGGACGGGAGCGGAGGAACTCGACGCCCCTTTCGATTACGCACTGCTCGGCGAGAGCGAGCTTAGCCTTCCTACCCTGGCCGACGCGGTCATGGGAGAGGCGGGGGTCGAGGAAGTCCCGGGGCTCGTATACCGGTCGGCGGGGGGGCTCCGCCGCACCGACCGCGGCCCCTTTATCGATGATCTCGACCGGATCCCCTTCCCACTGCGGGGGTTGCTGGACCCCGCCCACTACGCCACCTTCGTCCCGGGGAGGGGGCTTCGCCGCGCCACCACGATTACCGCATCGAGGGGATGTCCGTTCCAGTGCGTATTCTGTTCCGCCCATGTGATTCTGGGGAAGAAATTCAGGCTGCGGAGCGTGGGCAATATACTCGAGGAAATCGAGGAGGCGCGGAGGCGATGGCGCATCTCGCATTTCTACTTCAACGATTCGACCCTCACGCTGATGCGGGACTGGATTCTCTCCCTGTGCGAACAGATAAGGCGGAAGGGGCTGGACATTACCTGGGAGGGGATGACCCGGGTGAACGCGATCGACCGCGAACTCCTCAAGGCGCTGAAGGGCGCGGGCTTCGTCCGCCTCTCCCTCGGAATCGAGAGCGGGGACCAGCGGATCCTGGACGTGATGAAGAAGGGCGTGACGGTCGAGGAGATCAGGGCGGCGTATCGCCTCTGCCGCGAGGAGGGGATCGAGACGGAGAGCTTCGCCATGCTCGGCTTGCCCGGGGAGACGCGGGAGACGATCCGCCGCACCGCGTGGTTTGTCAGGAGTATCCCCGAGGTGCGCTATTCGTCCTTTTCGATAGCGACCCCCTATCCTGGGAGCGAGCTCATGGACATGGCGAAGAAGGGGGAGCATGGGCTGCGGCTCCTCTCCACTGACTACAACCGTTACCGGCGCTACGACGGGGGGGTGATGGAGGTAAACGGGCTGTCGCCGGCGGATCTCCAGCGGGAGCAGAAGATAGGCCTTCTCATCATGCACCTCACCCCCCGCAAGATGCTCGCCCTTATCCGCCATTTCGGAGTATGGATGCTCGTCGGCCGGTTCGTCGGCATTCTCAAGGAGTTGGTTCAGGGGGCGGGGAAACGATTGCGCGGCAACGGGGCTCAGGGAGAGGAGTTCTCAGCGTTTCGCAAATAGATACTCGTTGTTCCCCAGGCCGTTGGTGGATTTCAAGTTCTCGAGAGAGAAACCGAGCTGCCGCACGAAGGCGAACACCTCGGCGACGGATGCGTACTCGTACGGATATCCCCCCAGCCAGTCGCTGATGTCTATCCGCCACGACATTCCGCGAAGCTCCTTGTGGCCCCTGATCTTCCTCGCGGGGTTCCGGAGGGTCAGGCAGTAGGCGAGGACGAGGAAGGAGATGACGGCGGCGTCGACCGCTTTCTGAGCGGCGAGCGGCGCGCGCGAGTAGATCCGCTTCACCCTCGCCCAGAAAACAGAGGGTCCGAATCTGCCGTCGGGGTAGATGGCGATGCCGTCCGCCCTGTTGTAGATCGCGAGATACATGATCCCCCCCGGCGCCACGAGCCCCGCGGCGTTCCGGACCGCCCCCCACAGATCGCCGGTGTGGTGCAGCACCCCCCAGGAGTAGACGCAGTCGAACGTTCCGAGGGATGAGATGAAGCCCTCGTCGAGGATGGACCCCCGCATCACCCGCCAGTGGGAGGGATTATTCTCCTGGGCGCGGAGGTAGTCGCAGCACCGCACGGAGTCGGCGTCGATGTCGAAGCTCACCACCCTGGACGCGCCGAGCCGGAGGGCCGCGAGGGAGAAGAGACCGCTCCCGCACCCCGCGTCTAGGAACGTCCTGCCCTTCAGGTCGTACCCGCGGCAGAAGGCGGCGAGGGATTTGACCGCCTCGCCGATCCGCTCTTCGTCGAGGTGGCGCTCGACGAACGCCTGCCAGTTCCTTCCGAATGCGAATGGCCGTGCGCCCATTGCGTCTCCTCTCGGATTTGTTGTTGTGCCCACTGCCCGACCCTCCGGCGGCATGGCGACGGGTATTCAACCCTTGCAGGGCGTCGCGACGCACGACCCGGGCGCCTACGTGAGAAGCATGCGGATGAATTTGGCCGCCAGGCGCGCGGTATACGCCAGCTCGTTTATGCTCGAGAGGGACCTCAACTTCCTCGCGATATACGAAGGCCTTAAATAAAATGCCCGGTAGTAGCGTGTATAGGCGTTGCGCAGATCGGATTCCGACAATCCGCGGGGAAGGAAGACGATCTGTTGGGCGGAATAATCGTCCCAATTCTCCGAAATGATCCGCCCATGGCGATGTATATCTTTTGCCACTTCGGACCCCGGCATGGGCGCAAGGTACCACACGTAAAAGTAATCCAGATCGATCTTCCTCAGGAATCTGACCGACTCATTTATCGTGTCTTCTGTTTCTCCCGCCCCGCCGAGTATAAATGAACCGCTCGTTTCGATCTTGTTCTTCCTGACAAGCTCAACAGCGCTGCGGATGGTCTCCACCTTGAGATTCTTCTTATAGGAGTCGAGCATCCGCTGCGATCCGCTCTCGATACCGAAGGTGATATTCCGGCATCCCGCGGCTCGCATCTGCTTCAGTTTCTCGTCCGTTACCTGATCGGCGCGCATGCTGCACGCCCATGTGCTGCCCGGAAGTTCGCCGGCCAGCCTGTCGCAGAGATCGTGCAGCCACCGGGCGTTCACGCCCATGTTCTCATCTTCGATATCGAAGTGCTTGACGCCGTAATCTGTCCGGAGGCGCTTCATCAGTTCGATGATGTAGGGGACGCCGTGCTGCCGGTAGCGGCGACCCAGGACCGTCCTGTCGCAGAAGGTGCACCCATGGGGACATCCCCTGGAGGTGATGACCATCATCGACCTCCCCGGGG
>CALLYX010000398.1 GCA_937858775.1 uncultured bacterium
AGACCCGGCTGGTCTTCAAGCCGGCCCCCGTGGATACGGGGGTGAAGTTCGTGCGCACCGATCTCCCCGGCTCGCCGGAGGTGGCTGCGCTGGCCTGCAACGTATCGGACATCCGCCGCGGCACGACGATCGCCCGCGGGGGGGCCGAGGTGCACACGGTGGAGCACGTCCTGTCCGCCATTCGCGGCTGCGGCCTGGACAACGTGGCCGTCGAGCTCGACGCCAACGAGCCCCCCGTCGGCGACGGGAGCGCCTTCGCCTACGTGAGAATGATCCGCTCGGCCGGTATAGAGGAGCAGGACGCCCCGCGCCGGGAACTGGTTGTACGCGAGCCGGTATGGGTGTCGAAGGACAACGCCGCCATCGCCGTCATCCCCGCCCCGCAGTTCCGTATATCCTACACGATGGATTTCAAGCATCCGACGCTCCCGGCGCAGTTCGTCAGCTTCCTGCTGGACGAGGAGACGTTCGAGCGCGAGATCGCCCCGGGACGGACCTTCTGCTTCTACCACGAGATCGAGTACCTGGTCTCCCAGGGGCTGATCAAGGGGGGGAGCCTGGAGAACGCCGTCGTCATCGGGGACGGGGTGATCTACTCCAAGGAGCGCCTCCGTTTCCCCGACGAATTCGCCCGGCACAAGGTCCTGGATATCATCGGCGACCTGTGCCTCGTGGGCAGGCACGTGCGGGCCCACGTGATCGCCATGCGGTCGGGGCACGAGTTGAACGTCGAAATCGCGCGCAAGCTCGCCGCCGTCGCGGCGCGGGACGAGCGGCGCGCCCCGGCGCGTCATACGGAGGGAACCGTGATGGACATCAACGAAATAAGGCGCATCCTCCCCCACCGTTTTCCGTTCCTGCTGGTCGACCGGATAGTGGAGGTGAAGGGGAAGGAGAAGATCGTCGGGCTGAAGAACGTCACCGCCAACGAGCCGTTCTTCAGCGGGCATTTTCCGCAGCAGCCGGTGATGCCCGGGGTGCTCATCGTCGAGGCGCTCGCGCAGACGGCCGGGGTGCTTATGATCAACACGCCGGAGAACCTCGGCAAGCTCGCCTTCTTCATGGGCATAGAGAACGCGAAGTTCCGCAAACCGGTGATCCCCGGCGACCAGCTCCGCCTCGAGGTGGAGGTGATCCGATGGAAGACCAAGACCGGGAAGGTGCGGGGCGTCGCGTATGTGGACGGCAAGGTGGCGGCCGAGGCGGTCCTGACGTTCACCTTCATCTGAACGGGCCGGCCGGCCAGTGACCCCGGAAGAGCCATGACGACAATCCATCCCACTGCGATCGTTCATCCGAAGGCCGAGCTCGCGGACGGCGTCGAGATAGGCGCGTACAGCATCATCGGCGAACACGTGCGCATCGGGCGCGGCACCTCGGTGGGGCCGCACGTGGTGGTCACCGGGAGAACCCGGATCGGCGAGCGGAACCGTATATTCCAGTTCGCCTCGATCGGTGAGGTCAATCAGGATCTCAAGTACCGCGGGGAGGAGACGCGCCTGGTCATAGGGGACGACAACACGATCAGGGAGTACGTGACGATGCAGATAGGCACGGTGACGGGGAGGTCGGAGACCACCGTCGGCAGCCGGAATCTCTTCATGGTCTACTGCCATGTCGCCCACGACTGCGAGATAGGCGACGACTGCATCCTCGCCAACTCCGCGACCCTCGCCGGCCACATACGGATCGGGAACGGCGGGATTATCGGCGGGCTTGTGGGCGTCCACCAGTTCTGCCGCATCGGCCCCATGGCCATCGTCGGCGGCTGCTCGAAGGTGGTCCAGGATATCCCCCCGTACATGATGGCCGACGGGCATCCGGCGCGCGTCTGCGGCGTCAATATCGAGGGGCTGCGGAGGAAGAACTTCTCCCGCGAGGCGATCGCCGCGATCAAGGCCGCGCACAAGACGCTCTTCCACTCCTCCCTGAACGTGAGCCAGGCGCTCGCCCGCCTCAAGGGGGAGGGCCGGCCCTCGGAGCACGTGGCGGCGCTGATCGCCTTTATCGAGGACTCCTCGCGCGGCATAGCCCGCTGAAGGACCCCGCGGGGGGCCGCTCCCTCGCGCGGCGGCCCCGCGCGCCGGGATGGGATGGAAAGGGAAGGGAATGGCCGACGTGTCCACGCTCGGCATCATCGCGGGGGGGGACAACCTGCCCTTCATCACCGCCCGGGAGGCGCGGGCGAAGGGCGTGGGCCGCCTCGTGGCGATCGCCTTCCCTGGGCATACCGCCGCGGGGCTCGAGGCGGAGGTGGACGAGATTCACTGGGTCCGCGTGGGTCAGCTCGGCAAGATGATCAGGGTTCTCAAGGGGGCCGGCGTGAGGGAGGCGGTGATGGTGGGCCGGCTCGACCCGAAGATGGTCATCAGCCCCCTCAGCCTGGACCTCCGGATGCTCGCGCTCGCGGCGAGGGTCCCCGACCGGCGCGCCGACACGGTGTTGAAGGCGATCGCCGGGGAGATGGAGAAGGACGGGATCGCGCTCCTGGACTCCACGATCTATCTCTCATCGTGCGTCGCGACGAAGGGGGCCATGACGCGCCTCCCCCCCCGCGGGGATCTGCTCGGGGATATCGACTTCGGGGCCGGGATCGCACGGGAGCTCGCGCGCCTCGACGTCGGGCAGACGGTGGTGGTAAGGAAGAAGGCGGTCGTCGCCGCGGAGGCGATGGAGGGGACCGACGAGACCCTGCGCCGCGCGGCGGCGCTCTGCCCGAGGGGGATGGTGGTGGTGAAGATGAGCCGCCCGAACCAGGATATGCGCTTCGACGTCCCGGTGGTGGGTGAGGCGACCATGGATATCTTGATCGGGGCGGGCGCGGCGGCGCTCGCGGTCGAGGCCGGGCGGACCCTGATCGTGGACAGGGGGCGCGTGGCGGAGAGGGCCGACGCGGCGGGCATGACGATCGTGGGGATCTGATCCGCGGGGGGCGCCGACGGTTCGGATGGGCCCCGGAGACGCGTAATGGCGGAAACGCTGAGGGTCGCGGTGGTGGGGGTTGGCAACCTCGGGAAGCACCACGCCCGGATATACGCCGGGCTGCCCGGGGTCGAGCTCGCCGGAGTGGTCGACACCGACGCCCGGGCGGCGGAGAAGATCGCGTGGAGGCTGGGGACCACCGCGTACAGGAGCCTCCGGGAGATCCCCGGCGGGCTCGACGCGGTGAGCGTGGTGGTGCCGACGCAGGCCCACCGCCAGGTGGCGCTCGAGGCGTTCGGGCTCGGGGCGCACGTCCTGCTGGAGAAGCCGATCGCCCTCGACATGAGCGAGGCGGACGATATCATAGACGCCGCGCACCGCGGGAATCTCGTGCTCCAGATCGGGCATATCGAGAGGTTCAACCCCGCTATCGTGGCGCTGCGGAAGATCCTGACGCGGGTCGGGTTCATCGAGGTGCACCGCCTCGCCCCGTACAGGCGGGAGGGGACGGAGGTGGGGGTGGTGCTCGACCTGATGATCCACGACATCGACATCATTCTCAACATCGTCTCCTCCCCCCTGGCGGAGATCCAGGCCGTGGGCATTCCGGTCCTCAGCGGGAACGAGGATATAGCGAACGCGCGCCTGCGCTTCGAGAACGGCTGCATCGCCAACGTCACCGCCAGCAGGATCAGCTTCGAGAAGGTGCGGAAGATCCGCGTCTTCCAGAGCAATGCCTACCTCTCCCTGGATTACCAGAACCAGGAGGGGATGATCTACCGGAAGGAGGATGGGCGGATCGTCAGGGAGAAGCTCCCCCTCGAAAAGGAGGAGCCGCTGAAGCTAGAGATATCGTCTTTCCTCGAGTGCGTGCGCGCCTCGAGGCAGCCTCTCGTCCCAGGCGAGCACGGGCGCCAGGCGCTTCGCATCGCTTCGGAGATCACCCGGCTCTGCCGCGAGAACCCGCTCTACCGTGCGGCCTTCGAGGAGCAGCGGGGGATGCCGCCTGTCGGCCCCGGCGGGGTGCGATAGGGCGGCGCGCGGGCGAGGATCGTCGGGGGGGAACGGCGTCGGGACGGGGAACGGCGGGTTCCGGATGTCGAAACTACTGGTGGTGGCGGGCGAGGAGTCAGGGGATAAGCACGCGGCGAAGCTGATCGCTGAAATCCTTCAGCGGGACCCGTCGTGCGAGATCCGCGCGGCGGGCGGGGAACGGATGGCCGAGGCGGGGGCGGACCTCCGCTACAACCTCGTCGAGCTTGCGGTCCTCGGTTCCGTGGAGGTGCTGAGGAACTACGCCGGCCTGCGGAGAATATTCCACGGGCTCCTCTCCCTGATCGAGGAGTGGAGGCCGGACGCGGTGGTGTTGGTGGATTACCCGGGGTTCAACATACGGCTGGCCAAAAAGATCAAGGCACGCCGCCTCCCCCCGGCGGTGATCTACTACATATCCCCCCAGGTCTGGGCGTGGGGGACGCGGAGGAGAAAGACGATCGCGCGTAACGTGGACCGGATGCTCGTCATCCTGCCGTTCTGGACTTCGTTCCTGCTGCGCGTCTATGCCTGGATCGGACTCCTGAAGAGTAACGGCGTGATCAACAACGTGTTGATGGCGCTCGGCGTTATCGACGCACCAATCACCATGATGCAGACCGACTTCGCGGTCTATATCGGCATCGTCTATTCCTATCTGCCGTTCATGATCCTGCCGCTCTACGCCAACCTGGAAAAACATGACCTGACGCTGGTCGAGGCAGCGGCGGACCTCGGCGCGCGGCCCCTGACGACCTTTCTGCGTGTGACCTTGCCGCTGTCCTTGCCCGGTATCGTCGCGGGAGTCCTGCTGGTATTCATTCCGGCCGTCGGCGAGTACGTCATTCCGTCACTGCTCGGGCGTGCCGATCAGCTGATGATTGGCCGGGTGCTGGCGGATGAATTCTTTTCCAATCGCGACTGGCCGGTCGCCAGTGCGGTGGCGATCTTCATGCTGGTCGGCATCATC
>CALLYX010000399.1 GCA_937858775.1 uncultured bacterium
GCGCCTGGGTGAAAAGGGACAACTCGTCCATCGGTGGGCCTCCTGTGGCTTCGCTGCGCCACAGGATGGTAGCGCTTACCGATGACCCTATAAACCCTATTTACCCACACAAAACGTAAGAGAACCTTTATTTATCCAAGCCCTTCTTGACAATACAAATCTTCGTGGCGCGCCCCACCCCTAGGGGTGGGGGGGAGAGAACATCTCTCCGAAAGCCCACACTTTAATCTACATCCTCTACTGATGGCGGGTGGGCGCGCAAGGTTCCAGCGGCGGGACACACGAAGAGGCCGGGAGGGATCCCCCGGCCTCTTTGACGCGCCCCTCCGCGGGGCCGCCCCAGGCGCTATTCGACGCGGAGTTCCACGGGGTCGGACACCCCTAAGTACTTGAGGTCGTTGATATCCGTCGTCGAGATGTCCACCAAGCCGCCCTCGAGGATGTACGTGTCGGCCGGCATGCCGCGGAACCGGGCGTTCCGGAGGAGCGGGTAGTTCTCAATCCGGGGCAGATCGACGGGCCCGGCCTCGAACCCGAGATACGGCGTCGGGCCCCGCACGAAGCCGCGCTTCTGCGTGAGGTAGAGCACCTCCGGCCCGCCTTCCCGGCCGATCCTGACAAAAGGCCAGTTCGGCACCCCGGCCCCTCCGAAGTTGGTGACATGGAGGGTTATCGAGTCGTTCCGTTCGTACGTCGTCTTGTCGGTCTCCAACACCATCGCCGGGCCGCCCGCTTTCGCGGCGGCGCAGACCGCTACCGCGGCCGCGGCGACGGCGCAAGCAACGCCTCTTTTCATGGCCCGCCCCTCCTTTCAAAACGGCCATCCGAACGTCTATCCGGCACGCCCGCGCGGCCGCGCCGCGGGGGCGATATGGCGTTTGCGCCCCCCGTCCACGGCGATTGTATGCGCATACCGGCGCATATTTCAACTCCATAAACGGCCGGCGAGAGGCGCCCGGCATTTTCCGCCTGCCGACCCGCCCGTGTCGCGCGGCCGCGCCGCGGGGGGATTCATCCTGTCCCCCGGTGGGAGATGCGCCCTCCACGCGCTGAATCTTAAAACCGGATATTTTCACCTTGCCGTTACACGGCCGATAATCGCGATTGCGCCCCGCCCCGCCGCTGTGTTATTCTCGCGCGACCGGTCAGGGCGCGCCCTGGTACCGACACGCAATCCGGAGAAACCCATGAGCGACCGATTCGACGAGGTGATGCGGAAATACCTTGTCCCCATGAGCGCCTTCGCCGGCCCCCCCGTCGACTCCGTCTATTTCCTCCACAAGAAGGGCGGGCTGGTGTACTGCGAGGGCTACGCCCACCCCCCCGACGGCTTCTACGGCGCCCTCATCAAGTACCAGGACCCGAAGGGCCACATCGACATCTTCGGCCGGAAGTTCAACTGGACCCACCGCCGATACGAGAAGGGGGAACTCGTCATCATCCCGGGCGACCAGCAGGTCCGGCGGATGAAGCGGATCTACCCGGAGCTCGCCGGGCGCCCCCCCTCGCCGCCGTTCGCCGACCATTTCTGCCATTTTCGTTTCGACGAGATGCTCGGCTTCTTCGACACGAAGCGCTCGATGGAGATCCTCTGCGATGAGAACCCGCGGCTGAGGGAGGTCGTCGCGTCGCTCGAGGGCCTGCTGGGCGTGCCGCGCGAAAGGATCGGCTGCTCGGGCTCCCTCGCCTACGGCTTCTACGAGGAGCCGCTCGAGGACGTGGACTCGACCTTCTTCGGGACCGTCGAGCAGAACTACGAAGTGGTGCTGCGCATCCTGGAGCTGCTCAAGCGCGAGCCGCACCGCGCGGTCATCGAGCTCGGCAAGACGTGGCCCATACGTTTCAAGCACATGGGCACGCTGATCTGCCCCTTCTTCAGGTACGCCGTCCCCGAGGAGATACCGTACCGGGATTTCAGGATGGAGCTCGTCGCCCGGGACGTCGCCATGACGGGCACGGTCGCCGACGCGCGGCACACGCCGTACCTCCCGGCCGTCCTGCCGCTCGAGAACGTGAAACAGGCCCGCAGGCCCCGCGCCCCGATCGAGCTCATCATCTACGACGGCGCGCTGCGCGGCGAACTCTTCGCGGGCGACCGGGTCCGCCTGAAGTGCAAACTCGTGAAGGTCGACAAGGGGGGGCGCGCCCACGAGGCGGCCCTGGTGACCAAGCCCGGCGAGATGAGGAAGGTGTAGGGGGGCGGCGGCCACGGTGGAATACCTCGCGCTCGCGCGGAAAAACGCGCGCGCGGCGATCTACGAGCTGAAGGGCGAGTACGGGGACAACCTGACCCGTTACATCGCCTCGACGCCGGAGAGCCGCGAGCTCTGCAACCGCCCGGAGATAACCGGCGTCCGGTACACCGACCTCCTCGAGGGGGCGGTCACGTCGGTCCTCTCCCTCCTCCCGATCGCCCCATCCCTGCGCAGGCTGGACCACCACACCGTCGGCGTCATCCACTTCCTCCGCGGCAGCCTGAACTTCGGCATGCGGCGCGCCCTCTCTCGCGCCTACGGTTTCAACGCCCACACCTCCTCGTTCATCACCTCCCAGCGCGACCGCGACAAGTACGGGCGATGGTTCATCCGGGACAACCAGTACCGGAAGATCGTGATCCCGCCGCGCGCGACGCTTTTCTTCGCCGACGTCATCGCCACCGGCGTCACGATCTCGAACGGCATGGAGATCATCGTCCAGGTGGCCAAGAACGGCGGCACCCCCATCCGGCAGATCGTCTTCTTCACCATCGGGTGCCACAAGCTCGAGAAACTCCTGCGGGAGTACTCCCGCAGGCTCAAGGAGATCTTCCCGGGATACGAGCGGACCGTCGCCGTCTACCTCGAGGGGAAGTTCCATCTCGCCGACTCGAAGACCGAGGCGAGGATCAAGATCCAGGGGACCGACCTCATGCGCTTCCCGGCGATCCTTGCGCCGGAGTTCGAGCTTTCCCAGTACGAATCGCTCTCGAACGCGCTCGAGCGGTGCGTCATCTACGACGCAGGGACGCGCACCTTCGAGACGGACGACTACCTGCGCAAACTCGAGGCGTACTGGATGGAGGTCTCCCGGGAGGCCGAGAGGGGCTGGACGCTGGAGGAGGCGCTGAAGGAGCGCTGGCCGGCGGCGGAGTACGCGCTCCCGTTCGCGGGGTTCAGGGAGGCCAAGTCCGCGCGGTGGCGCGGCGTGGGGGACGCTTTCCTCAGGAGGCTCCACCGCGCCCATCTCGCGCGATGGGCGAAGGGCTTCCCGCAGCGGGCGAAGACCCCGAGGGCGCTTGCCGAGCTTTGCGCCGCGCGCCTCAAGGAGATCGGGCGAGCGCGCTGAGCAGGGCCGCCCGCATCACCCCCAGCGGCGCCTCCACCCCGAGCCAGATCCTCTCCTGCCCCTCGGCCTGGCGGAGCAGCATCTCCGTTCCGGGGATCGCGACGGCCCCCGCGGCGCGCGCGTCGGCGAGGAGCCTCGTCTCTAGCGGGTTGTACACGATATCCATCACCGCGAGGCCGCGCCTGAGGAGCCCCCGCGGCACCGGGCTCTCCCCGGCGCGCGGGCTCATGCCGACCGGCGTCGCGTTGATCAGGATCCCCGCCGAGGCGAGCGCCGCCTCGAATCCCGGCCCGCTCGCCGGCACCGCCTCGACGCGGCCCGCGGCGCCGCAAGCCCTCTCGAGGTCGTCCCTGAGCGCCTCCGCCCGCGGGACGGTCCTGTTCGCGATCGCCACAGAGGCCGCCCCGTCCGAGAGGAGGCGGTGGCAGATCGCGCGCGCCGCCCCCCCCGCGCCGAGCACGACGACCCTCGCCCCGGCGGCGGAGATTCCCGCGTCGCGCAGGGCCGCGGCCGCGCCGGAGGCGTCCGTGTTGTAGGCCCGGGTCTCCCCCCCGCCGCCTACGGAGACCGTGTTCGCCGCGCCTATCGCGGCGGCGGCCGGGTCGGCGGAGGCGCACTGCCTGAGGACGGCGCCCTTGTGCGGAATGGTGACGGCGAGGCCCCGGAGGCCGGAGGAGGCGAGCGACCTCATGAACGCGCCGAGCCCGTCCGGCGGTACGGGGACGGCGTCCAGCCGGCAGTCGAGCCCCATCGCCTCGAAGGAGGCGTTGTGGATGGCCGGGGACATCGAGTGCCCGAGCGGCCAGCCTATGACCGCGTACCGCTTCATGGCCTACTCCGGGCCGGGGGCGCGGGGGGGCGGGGAGGGCTGGCGGCCCCGCCGCCGGCCCGGCCTCAGGTTCCTTTCTGCATCCGCTCCCAGCCGCGCATCATGAAGAGGGCGTCGAGGACGGCGATCCGCACCATCGCCTCCGCCACGGGGTATATGCGTGGGCAGATCGTGGCGTCGCGCCGGGTGATGGCGGCGAGGCGCTCCTCCCTCATCTTCGACTTGTCGACCGAGTCCTGTTCTATGGAGACGGTCGGCGTCGGCTTCACCGCCATCCGGATGACTATATCCTCGCCGTTGGTGATGCCGCCGAGGAGGCCGCCCGCGTTGTTGGTGCGGAACCGGACCCTCCCATTCTCTATGTAGGGCGGGTCGTTGCACTCGGACCCTTTCATCCTCGCGGCCCCGAACCCCGCCCCTATCTCCACGCCCTTCACCGCCCCGATGCTCATGAGGCCGTGGGCGATAGTGGCGGAGAGCTTGTCGAAGACCGGCTCGCCCAGCCCGGCCGGTGCGCCGCGGACGATGATCTCGATCACCCCGCCGCACGTGTCCCCCTCCTCCTTGATCCTGAGGATCTCCGCGATCATCCTCTCCGCGGCCTCGGGGTCGGGGCAGTTGAGCGGGTTGGCCCGGTAGTTCGCCTTCACCTCGTCGAAGCCCATGGGGCGCGCCGAGATTCCGTGGCTCTCCTTCACGTAGGCGAGGACCTCGATCCCGTGCCGCGCCAGCACCTGCTTCGCGACCGCCCCCCCCGCGACCCGCCCGACCGTCTCGCGCCCGCTCGCGCGCCCTGCGCCGCACCAGTCGTAATGCTCGCCGTACTTCACGAAGAACGTGTACTCTGCGTGGCCGGGGCGGAAGAGATGTTTCACCGCCCGGTACTGATCCACGTGGATCTTCTGCATGTCGACGTTGTAGACGATGATCCCGACGGGGGCGCCGGTCGTGAGCCCCTCCTGCCCGATCCCGGCGAAGATCCGCGCGATGTCCGTCTCCCTGCGCGGCGAGTCCAGTTCGCTCTGTCCCGGCCTCCGCTTGTCGAGCTCCTCCTGGATCATGGCGTCAGTGAGCGGGATCCCCGCCGGGACCCCCTCGACGATCGCCGCGAGCCCCCCGCCGTACGACTCCCCGCAGGCGGTGACCCTGAATATCCTTCCGAACGTGTTGCCCAGCATTGTCGGCCTCCTCCCGCCTTCGCGCGCCCGGACCGCCGCCGGGACGACGCCTACCCCACGACGTCGATCTCCGCCCCGCAGCGCTTCACGAGATCGGTGAAATCCGGGAACGTGACGCGGATCGCCTCCGCCGTGTCCACGACGGTCTCCCCCTTCGCGGCGAGCCCGGCCACCGCGAGCGCCATCACCACGCGGTGGTCGTGGTGGCCGTCCACCGCCGCCCCGCGGAGCGGGCGGCCGCGGACGACGAGCCCGTCCTCCATCTCCTCGATGTCGGCCCCCATCTTCGCGAGTTCCCGCGCCATCACGGCGATCCGGTCGGTCTCCTTC
>CALLYX010000400.1 GCA_937858775.1 uncultured bacterium
GGGTATGAGCGGATCTCCGCGTCGGACCCGTCCGCGGCGGCGCCGGATGCGGCCGGGTCCGGACGGGGCCGCGCGAGGTCGATCGCGCGCGACGCCTTGTGCGCCATGGGATTCTCGGAGGCGGTCACATTGAGCTTCATGGGGGCGGCTGATATGGAACGGCTCATGTGGGGCCCCGACGATCCGCGGCGGGCCGCGGTCGCGATCAGGAACCCGGTGAACGAGGAGCTTTCCCTCCTCCGGACCACGCTGCTCCCCTCGATGATGCGCTGCCTCGGCCTGAACGCCTCCCGCGGGGCGCACGACGCGCGCTTCTTCGAGCTAGGGGCCGTCTTCCTTCCCGCCGCGCGGGGCGGACCGCCGGTAGAGCGGGAGAGGCTGGCCCTCGCGGCGACCGGGCTCTCGTCGCCTTCGAACTGGTGCGCCGCCGGCCGGGAGGCCGACTACTTCTTTCTGAAGGGGGCGCTGGAGTCGCTGCTGGAGAGGGGCGGGCCGGCCCTCGGCGTGGAGCGCGCGGCGCGCGGGGGCTTCCACCCGGGGCGCTGCGCATCGCTGTTCCTCGGCGGGGAGGAGTGGGGCTGCCTCGGCGAGATCCACCCCCGCGTCGCCGAGGCGTACGGCCTCCGCGGCCGCGCCGTCTTCGCGGAGGTGGACGCGGGCCCGCTCCTTGAGCTTCTCTCCTCCCCCGCGCGCCATCGCGCCCTGCCGCGCTTTCCCGCCGTGAGGCGCGACGTGGCCGTGGTGGCGGATGCCGGGGCGGAGGCGGCGCGCCTTATCGCATGCCGGAAATCGTCTACCCCGAGCCGCTCTACTCCGCAGCGGTCTTTCCCAAGACCAAGGCCGACCTGGACAAGCTGGGCGCGGGTCTGACCCGCCTGACGGAAGAGGACCCCACCCTGCGCGTGGAGCGCAATACCGAGACCAACGAGATGATCTTGTCCGGTATGGGTGAATCGCACGTCCAGATCGCGGCCCGCCGGTTGGCGCAAAAGTTCGGCGTGGACATTGAAACCGCCGTGCCGACCATCCCCTATCGCGAGACGATCACCAAGGTCG
>CALLYX010000401.1 GCA_937858775.1 uncultured bacterium
GTCTACGCCCGTCATCTCCGCGGCGTATTCCTGCCCGGGCACTTCATCCTGGCCCTCGCCGCCGGCATGCTCTTCCACACGGCCGCCAATCTGCTGAACGACTACTACGACTACCGCTACGGCGTGGACCGGGAAGGCGCCCTCGGGGGGAGCGGCTTTCTCGTCGCCGGAACGATGACGCCGCGGCAGTTCGCCCTCGGGGCGTGGGCCTGCCTGGCGGCGGGAACGCTCATCGGCCTATACTTCGTCTGCCGGTACGGGGCCCCGATCTTCGCGCTCGGCGCGGCCGGCCTCCTCGGGGCGGTCTTCTACACCGCCACCCCTTGCGGCCTGAAGTACCACGCCCTCGGCGAGCCCCTCGTCTTTCTGACGATGGGCGTGGGGATGGTCCTCGGCGGCTGGATGACCCAGGGCGCGCCGGCCTCGGCGAGGGCGTGCGCGGCGGGCCTCCCCGTCTCCTTCCTCGTCGCCGCGATACTCCAGGCGAACGACGTCCGCGACATCCGCAGCGACCGGTTGAGCGGCGTGCGGACCGCCTCCGTCCTGCTGGGGGCGCGCGGCGCCCGGCGCGTCTACTATCTCCTCCTGGCGTCGGCGTACGCCTCCCTCGCAGGGCTCGCCGCGCTCCGGATCGTCCCCCCCGCGTCGCTCCTCGCCGCGCTGAGCCTCCCGCTCGCCTGGCGGCTCTGCACGCGCTTCCGCGGATTCACGGAGGGGGAGGGCGGGCGGCTCGGCATGGCGCCCCATGAGACGGCCGTCCTCCATCTCGTCTTCGGCCTCCTGATGACTGCCGGGATCGCCGCCGCGGGCGCGGGAGGGCCGGGCGGGGGGGGGCCATGACGCGCCCCCGCGAAGGGACGATCATGGTCGTAGGGCGCGAGGCGCTCCTCGCGGAGAGGCCGTTCCAGGGATTCTCGCCGGCCTCGGCGTTCGACTACGAGTCGCTGATCCTGCGGAATTACCGCTACGAGCCGCGGGGCGCGGCGGAGGAGGACCCGTCCCTCAAGCAGCCGATCGCCTACTGCGTCATCGTGAACCCGCGGCTGGGCCTGATCCTCGCCTACCGCAGGGCCGACGCCGAGGGGGATTACGCCGAGAAGCGCCTCCGCGGGAAGTGGTCCATGGGCGTCGGCGGGCATATCGACCCCGTGGACCTGGCCGGGGCGAACCCGATCAGGGCGAGCGTGCTCCGGGAGATCGGCGAGGAGATACGCTGCGCGGCGGACGGCGATCCGAGGATCCTCGGTTACATCAACGACGACTCGGACATGGTCGGCAGGGTCCACTTCGGAGTGCTCTACCGCCTGGACACGAGGGCGACGACCGTCGAGCCGGCGACGCGCGAGATCGCCGAGGCGCGGATGATACCGGCTTCGCGATGGCGCGCCATGCTCGACGGGCGCGGCGCGGCGGTCGAGGCGTGGTCCCGGATCGCCTTCGGGC
>CALLYX010000402.1 GCA_937858775.1 uncultured bacterium
ATCAGTAATTGGTGGACGGCAGGATCAGGCATCGACTGTTGACAGAGAAGAGGTCGGCCCTGCTTCGCATATCCTGACCCCATATCCCGGTTTTTCCGGGCGAGGCCGCCCTTCCCCGGCGGGGGCGGTTTTGTTATCATTGTGGCGCGTCGAACCGGAGGCCCCGATGAAAGCGATCCGCGCCTTTCCCCTCGCCGCCGCCCTCTCCGTTTTCGCCGCCGTCTGCGGCGGACAGCCGGCGGTCACCGACTGGCCGATGTTCAGGCACGACGCCGCCCGCACCGGGCGGAGCCCGTTCGGCCCCCCGCCCACCTCCTATATCTACTGGAGCTACCGGACCGGCGGCGAGGTCATATCGTCGATCGCGCTGGGCCAAAACGCCGTGACGTACGCGACATCGATGGACAACAATCTCTACGCCATCTCCTCCAAGGGATCCCTGATCTGGAAGTTCGCCGCCGGGGACGACATCTTCTCCTCGCCGGCCCTCGGGAACGACGGAACGGTCTATTTCACATCCAGGGACTCGAATATCTACGCGGTGTCTTCCGGGGGCTCCCTCAAATGGAGCTACGCGATCGGCACTATTCTCAGTCTATCGTCGCCGAATATCTCCACGGACGGCGCCATTCTGGTCGGCTCGGACGACTGCAACCTGTACGCGTTCGACCCGGCGGGAACGATCTTATGGAGCTACCCGACGGGCCACCCCATTTACTCCTCCCCGGCGATCTCCCCCGCCGACGACACCGTCTTTGTGGGTTCGCGGAATGAGGTGGTGCTCCACGCGGTCAAGAGCGACGGGACATTCGCATGGTCCTACTCATCGGGGGGGACCGGCGATGTCGATTCCTCCCCGGCGGTGACGGATGACGGGGATATAGTATTCGGCGCCTCGGACGGCAATATCTTCAAGCTTACATCCGCGGGGGAGCTCGCCTGGAGCTACCTCACCGACGGCGGCGTCACCGGGTCGGCCGCGGTATCGCCGGACGGGTCGATAGTCATCGGCTGCGATAAATCCGACGGCAAGTTGCCCGACGACGACAACCGGGTCTACAAGATCGATTCGGACGGGGCCCTGCTATGGACCTACCAGACCAACGAGGAGATCCGCTCCTCCGCGGCGCTGGCGTCGGACGGCAGCATATTCATAGGATCGGGCAACGGGCTCCTCTACTCCCTCGACTCCTCCGGGACGCTTCTCTGGAGCTACCGCACCGAGCTGGCGGTCCAGTCATCGCCGGCGATATGGTCGACCGGGAAGGTCGGCGTCGGGAGCGACGACGGCCGCCTGTATGTATTCGGGGGGCCGATCGTGCCGACACCCACCCCAAGACCGACCGCCACCCCGCCCCCCCAGCCGACCCCGCGCCTCGCCGTGAACGTGAACAGCCGCACCGTGAAGGCGGGCGGCCGCTTCACGCTCGATGTCATCGTGCAGCCGCTCGGTTTCAAGTTCGACGCCTACGCGGTCATCCTGGGGCCGGGCGCGACCTATTCGTGCGTACTCGGGCGCCCCGACACGCTTCTCCACGGCGTGCGCGCCCTGGCCGGCAAGGTGCACGGCCTCGACCGGCCATATTCCGCCACGCTCTACTCGAACCCCGCCCTGCCGCCCGGCATCGAGGGGAAGTATGAGGTGATTGTCGGCCTGGTGCGCCAGGGGAGGCCGCCGGAGAAAGCCAACGCCATCTATCAATATCTCTCCGAGCTGACCGTCACCGTGCAGTGACCGGGGGACGGGCGTGGACACGGCCGGGATGACTTTCCATCCCGGACAATGCAGGGCCCGCGCGGGGGAAACGGAATGAACAGCGAGCGCAAGGGCGAACACCCCGGACGCGACGCGCCGGGGGCCCCTCTTCAGGCCGCGCCGCACGGCGAGATCTCGCTGCGCCTCGAGGGGTTCAGGGAAAGGGTCGCAGCCCTGGGGGGCGAGCTCGACGATCTTCGCAGGAAGATAGACGAACTCGCCTCACTGCTCGCGGCCCCCGGCGCCGCCGTCGCCGCGGCCCCTCTCCCCCCGCCGAGGGCCGGGGCCGCTGCGGCGGCCGAGCATGAGGACGAGAGGGACAGGCAGATCGAGCGCATCCAGGACCAGATCCACGCCCTGATCCACGAGGAGATCGCGGCTATCGCCGACGCGCCGGCCGCCCCGCCGCCGCGCAGCCCCGGGATGGTCTGCCCTTCCTGCGGGGCCCTCGTCCAGAGGACCGAGGAGGCGTGCCCGCAGTGCGGCGCCGCCGCCGAGGCGGACGCCGGCGGGGGGGGCAGGTCCTTCCCCCTTTCCCCGGAGAAGTTCCTCCAGATCTTCAACGACCGCCTCGGGTGGTTCATCAAGACCTCCGACAAGGCGCTCTACTACGCGGACCGGAAGGGAGAGTACGAGAAGGCGATAGACCTTCTCCGGGTGGTGGTCCAGTTCATGGAGGAAAACCTTTCGCTCATCAAGAGCAAGCACAGGGACTTCAAGCTCGCCCTTTCCTACGCGTATCTCGGACGCTGCTACTTTCAGAGCCGCCGCCTGAAGGAGGCGATTGAACATTACAAGAAGGGGATCCTGCTCGGCGCGGGGAACTCGTACAACTGCGAGATCGGCCTCACCGCCGTCTACCGCGACATAGTGCGCAATATCGCCGAGACGGCGATACCCCTGACACCCGAGTCGCATCCATACCTCAGCCGCCGGGAGATCGACGGGCTCAACCGCATGGGGACGCGCTCAAGGCGCTGACACCCCCGGCCCCGCGCCAGACGTCACTTGCGAAATGGCCACCGCAATCGATTTCGGCATCGCCTGGGAGTGGGAGCACGACGAGGGGTTCATCGGCGTCCTCGAACGCGTGTGCGCCGCGCGGGGCCTCACGACGTGCGTCGTAAGCCCCGCGAACCTGCGCTCCGTCGAGGCCGGCATAGCCGCCGGGGAACTCTCGTTCGACGCCTTTTTCGACCGCGCCTCGGACACCGACCCCTCGTTTCTCCCCCTCGCCTCCGCCGTCGCGCGGGCGGGCGGCGTCTTCGTGAACCGGCCGTGCGACGTCGAACGTGCGATCAACAAGGCCGCCATGCACATCGACTTTTCGAGCCGCGGCATCGATGTCCCCTACACCATCATCCTGCCCCGGTTCGAGGAGGGCGACCCGACGGGGGAGATCCTGAGACTCGACAACGTCGGGACCCCGTTCATCGTCAAGCCGGCGCACGGGGGCGGGGGATTGGGGGTGCTCCTGGGAGCGAGAACGCTCGCGGAGGTCGTAGCCGCGCGCAAGGAGTTCGGGCACGACCAGATCCTCATCCAGGAGAATATCGTGCCGCGGCTGCTCGGCGGCAGGAAGGCGTGGTTCCGCGCCTACTACGTCGGCGGCGAGACTCCGCTCTGCTGGTGGGACCCCGAGATCCACGTCTACGAGCGCGTGACGCCGGCCGAGGCGGCCGAGTGGGGCCTCGGCCGCATGGAGGCGATCGCGCGCCTCATCCACGACATCTCGCGCCTCAACTTCTTCTCCACCGAGATCGCCGTGACCGGGGAGATGCGCTACGTCTCCGTCGATTACGTCAACGACCAGTGCGACATGCGGCTCAAGTCGAAGACACACGACGGCGTTCCCGACGACGTGGTGGAGAGCGTCTGCGCCTCCCTGGCCGGATTCGTCG
>CALLYX010000403.1 GCA_937858775.1 uncultured bacterium
CCCCCTCGACGAAGCCGCGCGCGCATCGGGCGCTTCACGCCGGACGTGGAACCGCTTTCGATGGAGGAGGCGTTCCTGGACCTGACCGGCTGCCGTTCCCTCCTCGGCCCCCCGCTTTCGGCGGCGGATCGGATCCGCGCCGAGATCCGGCGCGAACTGGGGCTCGACGCGTCGATCGGCGTCGCCGCGAACAAGCTCGTCGCGAGGATCGCCTCGGCGCGGGCGAAGCCGCGCGGGATATGCCTGGTGCTCCCCGGGGGCGAGGAGGCGTTCCTCTCCCCCCTCCCCGTTCGTGCCATCCCCGGCGTCGGCCCGCGCGCGGGGGAGAGGCTCCGCCTCCTCGGCGCCGCAACCATCGGCGATCTCGGGCGCATCGACGCCCGGGTCTTCTCCGCGGCCCTCGGCCCGGGTTGGGCATGGCTGGCGGTGGCGGCCCGAGGCGAGGACGACGACCCCGTGACGCCCCCCGCCGCCCAGAAGTCGGTGGGGCGCGAGGTCACTTTCCCCGAGGACACCCTCGACAGGGGTTTGATCCTCGCCGAGCTCGGGGCGCTCGCGGGAAGCGCCTGCCGCGCCCTGCGGAGGGAAGGCCTCCAGGCGCGCACCGTCACGGTCAAGCTCCGCTACGCGGATTTCCAGACCGTCACGCGCTCCGCCGCCCTCGGGGAGCCGACCGACCTGGACGGGGAGGTGCACGCCGCCGCGAGGGGGATACTCGAGGGCGCGTGGACGCGCAGGCTCAAGCTCCGCCTCGTCGGCGTGCGCCTCTCCAACCTGACGGGGGGGGAGTGGCAACCGGGCCTTCCTCTCGGCGGGCCGGACCGCGGCCGGCACAAGAGGCTCTGCGCCGCGGCGGACCGCATCCGGGAGCGGTACGGCGACGGCGCGATCGAAAGGGGGGCGGCGCTGCCGTGGAGAAACAGAACGCCGGGGGCGCGGGAAGGACGTCCATGGGATACCGGATTTCAAGGTTGAGACCCGGAACCGGCGAACCGGATTCGCGACCCGGCGCTCCGTCTCCCGGCCGCCCGGCGCCATGACCGGCTTCGTTCACCTCCACTGCCACAGCTCCCACTCGTTCCTCGAGGGGGCGAGCGGCATCGGCGACCTGGTCTGCCGCGCCGCTTCGCTTGGGATGCGCGCCCTCGCCCTCACCGACACGAACGGCCTCTACGGCGCCGTCCCGTTCTACCTCGCCGCCCGGTCCGCCGCGGTGAAGCCCATCATCGGGGCTGAGATCAGGGACGAAGAGGCGCGGCTGATCCTCCTCGCGCGGGACCTTGCCGGCTACCGCGCCCTCTGCGGCCTGTTGACATCCTTTCACCTCTCCGGAAAGAGGATCCGGCCCGGCCCGGCCGGCGAGGGGGGGGGCTTTCGCCCCCTCCTCCGCGCCGTCCTCCGGGAAGGGGCCCCGGGCCTCTTCGTCATCCTCCCCGCGTGCCGGCTCCTCCGTCTCCTTCCCCGCGGGGCGACCCCGCCGGGCGTTTACCTCGAGGCCCCCGCCGCCGCGGGCGCCCCGCGGGGAAGGAGACGGAGGAGCCGGCACGCGGGGAGGATGACGAAGAG
>CALLYX010000404.1 GCA_937858775.1 uncultured bacterium
TGCGCGTCGAGCAGCGCCGCCGATGGAGCGCCGGCCGCAAGGGCCATGAGGGCGCACTGCGCGATGAATCGCCGGCGCCCCGCGGGGCGCGCCAGGAGCGGCCTCAGCACGACGGCGGCGCGAAGTACGAAGAGCGCGATCGCCGGGAGGTAAAAGAGGAACGACAGCTTGAACCAGATGCCGAGAAAGGTAGCCGCCCCCGCCCCGAGCGGATAGCGCCAGTGGAGCCTCCCCTCCTGCGCGGCGCGCCTGCCCCACGCTGTGACAAGCCAGACGACTATGTATAGGCATGTGAGCTGATACGCGACCATGCTGACATCGATAATATGCTGGAACGAGTACGGCATGAAGGCGAGGAGCATCGCGAAGATCAGCAGCGTGTCCCCACCCGTGATCCTGCGGATGAGGAGGGCCTGGAGCGCCAGGAAGAGCAGGCCGAGAAACCTCACCGAGTCGGGGGAGGGCCAGAGGAGAAAGAGCGGGAGGTAGATGAGCGACTGCAGGCTCCCGACCCACGAGTCCGCCCGGAGCGGGAGGTAGGCGTCCACGAAAGGGATGGAGTCCCACAGCGCGGTCATCCAGCGCGGGGCCGCGGCCGGCATGAGGAACTTGAAATCCGGAAAGAGCGCAAGGTCCCAGAGCCGAGAGAGCGGCTCCATGCCGTTCAGAGGATAGTAGATCCACGCGAGGTTGCAATACATGCTGTAGACGGTCATGTGATAGGGGACCCGGACGAAGAGTCTAACCGCGAGGAGCGAGATCAGGAGGATCGCCGCCCCTTCGCCGAGCGCCTTCAGGTACGGTCTACGCACGGTGTGGCTGCTCACGTTCCCTCGTGGGCGCGGGGAGGGCGCGGACATAAGCCCTTCCCACTCATCCCTTCTTCAGCACGGCCGCCGCGGTCTCGCAGCCGCTGAGGAGCGCCGTATGCATCGTCCTTGTGCACGGGTAGCGGCGATAGACGCCGGCGTGGAAGAGCCCTGGGTAGATGCTCTCGATCGGGGGGTTCCGGTACCCGAGGCCGTAGCGCGGGGTGCTGAACGGTATCTTGAAAATCCGGCGCCAGAGGTATTCGAACCCCGGGCAGATGGTGCGTATGTCGGCGAGGTATATCTCCGCCAGCCCCTCCTCGGACTCCCGGTAAAGGGGCGAATCCTCGTCGGCGTAGCTGAAGAGGTAGTAGACGTACTCCCCCCTCGCCCCCCCTTCGGGGAAGAGGGCCGTGTGGTTGAAGATCCCGCCGAAGTGAAGGACCGGCTCCATGAAGACGTTCCAGTAGTGCGGGGAGATGAGCCGGCGCGAGCCGAAGCACATGCAGACGAGGGGGCGATAGCGGATCGTGGAGAGCTCCGGGTCGAGCCGCCCCGGCTCCGCGTGGATGCGCGCCAGGATCTCCGGCGGGAC
>CALLYX010000405.1 GCA_937858775.1 uncultured bacterium
GCCTCGAGTACACGTACTCGGTGATGGAGCGGATACGGATACAGGCGCTCGGCGGCGACGCGATGATGCGGATGCCGTTCATATGCTTCGTCGGCCCCGAGGCGTGGAAGGCGAAGGAGGCCAAGGTCCCGGAGGAGAAGGAGCCGCTCTGGGGCGACCGCGCGAGGCGCGGCGTCCTCTGGGAGATCGCCACCGCCGTCCCGCTCCTGCACGCGGGGGCGGACATCCTCGTCATGCGCCACCCGGACGCGATCGCCGCCGTGGAGAAGACGATCGACGGGCTGATGGCGGCGGGGGGCCGGGGGGGAAGCAGCCGCCCATAGCGCGCCCCGGGGCGGGGGCGGCGGGCGATATGCCATGAAACTGACCGGATTGCAGATATTCAAGCTCCTGCCCAACAAGAATTGCAAGGAGTGCGGGTTCCAGACCTGCCTCGCCTTCGCGATGAAGCTCGCCGCCAACCAGGCGAAGCTCGACGCCTGCCCCTACGCCTCCGACGAGGCGAAGGAGAAGCTCGGCGCCGCCTCCGCGCCCCCCATACGCCTCGTCAGGATCGGGGCCGGGGATCGCGAGGCGCGCGTCGGCGAGGAACTGGTGATGTTCCGCCACGAGAAGACGTTCTACCGCAAGACCGCCATCGCCGCGCAGGTCGACGACGGGATGGACGAGGCGTCCCTCGCCGCCCGCGCCGCCGCGGCGGCGTCGTTCTCCGTCGACCGCGCCGGGGAGACGCTCCGGCTCGACCTCGTGGCGGTCAAGGAGACCGCCGGCGACCCGGCCGCGTTCTCCGCCGCCGTCCGCGCCGCGGGTGCCGCGTCGCCCCTCCCGCTCGTGCTCGTATCGAAGAGGCCGGAGTGCCTCCGCGCCGCCCTGGAGGCCGCAGGGGGGAAGCGCCCCCTCCTCTGGGGCGCGGACGAGGGGAACGTCGAGCGGGTCGCGGCGCTGGCGAAGGAGTTCTCCGTCCCGGTCGTCGTGGAGGGGGGCGGCGGGATAGAGGCGCTCGCCGGCCTCGCGGCGAAGGCGGCCGATGCGGGGGCGGAGGAGATCCTCCTCGCCCCCGTCTCCGCGGGCCCCGCCGGCGCGCTCGCCGATTTCACCCGGCTCCGCCGCATGGCGCTCTCGCGCGCCGTCAAGGGCGCCGGCTACCCGCTCGCCATGACGGCGGGGGGAAACGGCTACGAGGCGGCGGCCGCCGCCGCGGCCGGGATCTGCAAATACGCCTCCGTGATCGTTCTCGAGAACCCCGAGCCGTGGGAGTTCCTCCCCCTGCTCACCCTCCGGCAGAACATCTACACCGACCCGCAGAGGCCCCTCCAGGTCGATCCGGGCGTGTACAGGATCGG
>CALLYX010000406.1 GCA_937858775.1 uncultured bacterium
GCCCTGCGGACCCGCGTGCGGTTCGCCCTGCGCCTTCGGGCCGGCCTGGGCGTACAGTTCGGATGAGACCGCGTGCCATGCCTGCGTCAGCGCCTCGGACGCCGACTTCATCTCCTCCACGTCGTCCTTCTTCGCCGCCTCCTTGACGCGCTCGGCGGCCGCCTTCAGCTTTTCCTGCTGCTCGGCGGAGATCTTCCCGCCGTGCTCCTTCAGGAGCTTCTCGGCCTCGTACACCGCGGCCTCGGCGCGGTTCTTCGTCTCGATCTTCTCGCGGCGCGCCTTGTCCTCGGCCGCGTGGATCTCGGCGTCCTTGACCATCTGCTTGATCTCGCTCTCCTTCAGGCCGCTCGAGGCGGTGATCTTGATCGACTGCTCCTTCCCCGTCCCGAGGTCCTTGGCGGACACGTGCAGGATGCCGTTCGCGTCGATGTCGAACGTCACCTCGATCTGGGGTATGCCGCGCGGCGCAGGCGGGATGCCCACGAGCTGGAAGTTGCCGATCAGCTTGTTGTCCGCCGCCATCTCGCGCTCGCCCTGCAGCACCCGGATGTCCACGCTGGGCTGGCTGTCCGAGGCGGTGGAGAAGATCTCGCTCTTCTTCGTCGGGATGGTGGTGTTCCGCTCGATCAGCGGCGTCCGCACGCCCCCGAGCGTCTCGATACCGAGCGTGAGCGGGGTGACGTCGAGGAGCAGCACGTCCTTCACCTCGCCCTTGAGGACGCCGGCCTGGATAGCGGCGCCGACCGCTACGACCTCGTCCGGGTTCACGCCCTTGTGGGGCTCCTTCCCGAAGAGCTTCTTCACCGTCTCCTGGACCTTGGGCATGCGGGTCTGGCCGCCGACGAGGATGACCTCGTTGATCTTGTCGATCGGGATGCCCGAGTCCTCGATCGCCTTCTTGACCGGGCCGATGCTGCGCTCGATCAGGTCGGCGACGAGCTGTTCGAGCTTGGAGCGGGTGAGCTTGAGGACGAGGTGCTTGGGGCCGGAGGCGTCCGCCGTGATGAACGGCAGGTTGATCTCGGTCTCCGTCACGGTGGAGAGCTCGCACTTCGCCTTCTCCGCGGCCTCGGTGAGCCGCTGGAGCGCCATCTTGTCCTGCCGGAGGTCGATGCCGTTCTCCTTCTTGAACTCGTCGGCGATCCAGTCCACGACCCTCCGGTCGAAGTCGTCGCCGCCGAGGTGCGTGTCGCCGTTGGTGGCCTTGACCTCGAAGACGCCCTCGCCGAGCTCGAGGATGGATATGTCGAACGTCCCCCCCCCGAGGTCGTAAACGGCGATCTTCTCGTCCTTCTTCTTGTCGAGGCCGTAGGCGAGGGACGCCGCGGTGGGCTCGTTGATGATGCGCAGCACCTCCAGGCCCGTGATGCGGCCCGCGTCCTTGGTGGCCTGGCGCTGGCTGTCGTTGAAATACGCGGGGATGGTGATCACCGCCTGGGTGACCTTCTCGCCGAGGTACGCCTCCGCGTCGGCCTTCAGCTTCTGAAGGATGATCGAGGAGACCTCGGGCGGGGACATCGTCTTGCCGCCGGCGGCGACGCTCGCGTCGCCGTTCGACGCGCGGACGACCTTGTAGGGGACGAGCTTGATCTCGCTCCCCACCTCGTCGTACCTGCGCCCCATGAAGCGCTTGATGGAGAAGATGGTGTTGTCGTAGTTGGTGACCGCCTGGCGCTTCGCCGTCTGGCCGACGAGCCGCTCGCCCGTCTTCGTGATCGCCACGACCGACGGGGTGACGCGGTTCCCCTCCGCGTTGGGGATGAGGACAGGTTCGCCTCCCTGCATCACGGCCACGCACGAGTTCGTCGTGCCCAGATCTATGCCGATAACCTTGGACATCTGCCGCCTCCTTGCGGTTGGTCTTCGTTGCGAGAATTGAATTCGACCGCTCTCATTGGAAGCAATCGCCGTTCCACCGGAAGCCCGTCCCGTGTAATAGTCGTAATATCAATGTCCGCCGCATGTTAGAGCACGCGAGGCCGGCCACGCCGCCATGCCGCCCGACGTCGTCGAGTGACACTGTTACCCGCGCGTATGGGGCGGGCGGCTCAGGCGTGGGACAGAATGTCGCAGGGGGTTGGGCGTGGATTCAAGAACCCCGATGGCGCCGGGCCGCCCCGCGAGAGGGGCGGGCGGGGGAGACAATGACCGCCTTCCGCCGCGGGTTGACTCCATTTTCGACCCCGCCGCGGCGCTGTTCGAAACGCGTTCGCGTATCCGGTCCGACGGCGGGGCGGCGTTCCGAAGACCCGCCCGTCAGGAGGCGAGGAGCCGGAGCAGCAGGGAAAGAATGAGGAGGAGCGCCGCGCCGGCCCAGAAGAAGCCCTTCCAGCCGTAGCGCATCGCGCCGAAGACGCCGGCGGTCGAGGGTAGCGGCGCACTGCAGAAGATGCAGTTGAAGTTCTCGCCAGGCGTCTCCGCGCCGCACGCCGGGCACCGGATGTAGCCTTCCATAGGTTTCGAGTCGAGAATCCTCGCCTTGTTGTTTGACCGCGGGGGAAAGGCGATTTTCCCGGCGTTTTCTTTCGCCGCTTCGCTCTTCTTCTCCAAATTATCCGGGGGGCCGGGTCCCGCCCCGCGGGGGCGCGCCGCCGGGCCGCCCGGGAGGCGGGCGGGTCAGCGGGTCCCTTCTTCAAAACGACGGTATGGACGGAATGGACGACGCATAAGGCCGCTCAACGCGTCTCCCCCTCGCGCCACGCCACATGCGTCCCCCCCGCCGGTCCACCGGTGGACCGGCGGGGGGGACGCATGTGGCGTGGCGCGAGGGGGAGACGCGTTGAGCGGCCTTA
>CALLYX010000407.1 GCA_937858775.1 uncultured bacterium
ACTACACGCTGCGCATGACGCCCATTGAAGGCGGCAAGAGGCTTCAGGTGCGCGGCTCGTTTGGCCCCTTTGGCCGCACGCAAACCTGGACTCGCATCCAGTAACCACCCCGTCTGCCCGGCGCCAGTCGCGGGGTGCCCCATAACGGAGGCCCGATTTGAGCGGACTCCATGGAGAAACATCGATGTCTAGATTTCAAGTGAAGAAAGTCGCCGTACTCGGCGCCGGCGTGATGGGCGCGCAGATTGCTGCGCACCTGGTCAACGTCAAGGTGCCGGTGGTGCTGTTTGACCTTCCTGCCAAAGAAGGCCCCAAAAACGGCATCGTTACCCGTGCCGTCGAAGGCCTGAAGAAGCTCAAGCCTTCGCCGCTGGGCGTGGCAGACGACGCCGCGCTGATCGGACAGGCCAACTACGAAGAGCACCTGGAGCAGCTGCGTGACTGCGACCTCATCATCGAGGCCATCGCCGAGCGCATGGACTGGAAGCTGGACCTCTACCAGAGGATCGCGCCGGCACTGTCCGCCCATGCCATCGTTGCCAGCAATACCTCGGGGCTGTCGATCACCAAGCTCGCCGAGGCGCTGCCCTACCTGAACGCCGAGCTCCGGTGCGCCGAGTATCACCTCGGCGCGGGGGTCGTCCTCTGGAGCCGCGACGGCAGGAAATACGCCTTCAGACCGTTTGAGATAGCGATCGCGCCGGTTCGGGACAGGGGCGAGGCGGAGCGGCTCGCGCGCGGCATCGTGGAGACCGTCAACGAGATCTGGGGGCGCAGGGACGCCATAGAGCCCAGCTTCGAGGGCGCGAAACCGCTCCCGACCGTCCTCGAGATATACAAGCGCCTGCCGGGGACGAATTGCAAGGCGTGCGGCTACCTTTCGTGCATGGCCTTCGCGGCGGCCTTGAGAAGCGATCCGGCCAAATCGGACCTCTGTCCGTTCCCGCCGAGGGAAGGCGGCGCCCGAGGGCCGGATTAGGACCCGATAGCCCGTCCCGGCGCGCTGCGGGCGTTCAGCCCCTTGCGCCGGACGCACGACGAACCCCCAGCGCCGGCCCCGAGGAGTAATATGACCGCTCGACGACTGCTGCTCCTTCTTCTCTTACTGGCGTCAGGATGCGCCGGCCTTCGCCCGGCCGCGCCCACCTCGCTCTGCATCCTCCAAACGAGCGACATCCACGGCCATATCGCGCCCGAGCGGGTAGCCGGTTGGAAGTCGCGGGCCGGGGGCGGGGCGACGCTCGCGGGGTGCGTGAGGATGATCAGGGAGGAGAACGCGCGAAAGGGGATCCCCACCATCCTCATAGACTCGGGGGATTTCTACCTCGGGACCCCGGAGGGGGACCTGTCGAAGGGGGCGGCCCTCATCGAGCTTATGAACGCGGTGGGCTACGACGCCGCCGCCGTGGGCAACCACGACTGGGACGGGGGGGTGGGCAACCTGATCGGGCTCGCGGCGAACGCCGGATTCCCACTCCTCGGGGCGAACGTCGTCGATCCGGAGAGCGGCGAGACGCCGCCGTTCCTGCGGCGGTGGATCGTCAAGGATTTCGGGGCGCTGCGCGTCGGCGTGGCCGGGATCACGCTCGAAAACCCGACCCCGCAGGAGATGCCGGGCGGCAAGGGCGCGATCGTCTGCGCGGAGCCCGAGAAGCCCCTCAGGGAGTCGATAGCCGAGCTCAGGCGCGAGGGGGCCGCCGTCATCGTCCTGGCGAGCCATATCGGGATGGGGCGGGACAAGAGACTCGCCCGGGAGGTCGAGGGGGTGGACGTGATCCTGGGCGGGCACGACCACCTGGCGGTGCGTCAGCCGTACCACTCCCGGGCTCACGGGACTCTCATCTGCCACCCCGGAAGCTACGGAAGGCACCTGGGCCGGCTCGACCTGGAGCTCGACCCGGCGACGGGGAGGGTGGCGAGCCACTCATACGAGCTCATCCCCCTCTACGAGGGGCGCTGCCCCCCGGACGAGGCGGCCGCCGCGATCGTGGAGAAATGGCGCGCCGCCGCCGGGGCGCGTTTCGACGAGGTCGTCGGCCGCGCGGAGACGGATTTCCCCAAAACCCGCGCGGGCGTGGGCGCCATGGGCGAGATGATCACCGACGCCATGCGCGAGGCGTCCGGGGCGCGGATCGCCTTCAACCAGCGCCACGGGATCAGGGGCCCGATCCTCAAGGGCGAGATCAGGTACCGGGACGTATATTCGGTCCTCCCTTTCGACGACACGGTTTGGACCGTGGAGCTCACCGGGCGGCAGGTCCGTGGGATAGTGGAGAAGATCCTCTCCTTCAGGCGGCCCGACAACCTGAGGTTCTCCGGCCTGTCCGTCGCGTACGACCCCTCCGCGCCGCGCGGCGAAAGGATCAGGGGCGTCGAATGCGGGGGTAAGGATCTCGACCCGGACGCGCCGTACCTAACGGCGGTGAACACCTACCTCGTGCACTGGGGGTTCGTCAAGGACCTGCTGGCGGAGGACAAGGCGCCCATCTACATCGTGAGCTTCACCCAGAAGGGCGCCGGCATCCTGGCCTCCAGCCTGATGAGCCTGGCC
>CALLYX010000408.1 GCA_937858775.1 uncultured bacterium
GGTTGTGGGGGATCCAGGGCCGGCGCCGGTTCCCTGCCTTCCTTCTCCGCTGTTCCGAGGACAACCGCGCCTGCGCCCGGGCGCCCCTCGCGAAGGTTCGCCCTTCCGGCGGGGTCTTGGCGCGACAACGTCCTGCGGAACCATGGCGGGCCACCGAAAAAAACGCCCGGGAGCCGGTCTTCGGCCCCCGGGCGTGGACGGGCCTCGGGCCCTTTATTTCACGTCCTCGAAGTCGGCGTCCACCACGTCGTCGTCCTTCTTCCCCGCCCCGGCCTCGGCCCCGGGCCGGGCGCCGGGGCCCGCCCCTTCAGCGCCCCAGACGGACCCCCGTCAACCCCCCTGTGCCGCGGGCGAACTCGAGGGCGGTCATCGCCCTTCCGCCCCCCGGCTGGACCGTCCGTACGACGACGACCCCGCCCCCCGCGGCCACACGCATTCCCGTGCTGTCGCATCGGACCACCCTTCCCTCTTCGCCCCCCTCCCCCTCGCACGCCGACGCCTCCAGTATCTTGAGGAGACGGGTCCCGCCCCGCCGCGGAACGAAGGTGAACGCCCCGGGCCACGGCCTGAGCGCCCTCACCATCCGCGCGATCTCCAACGCGGGGGCGCCCCAGTCTATGAGCCCGTCCGATTTGACGATCCTCGGGGCGAACGTCGCCTCCGACTCGTCCTGCGGCGTCCTGGCGGCTGTCCCCGCCTCTATTGAACGCACCGCCTCGACCAGCATCCGCCCGCCCAGCGCCGCGAGCCGCGCCGAGAGCGTCTCCCCCGTATCCTCCGCGGCGATCCGGACGCGTTCCTGGGCTATGATATCTCCCGCGTCCATCCGCGCCCCGATGTAGAGAACCGTGACGCCGGTCTCGGTTTCGCCGTTGAGGATCGCGCGTTGGATCGGCGCCGCCCCGCGGTACCTCGGCAGGAGCGAAGGGTGGATGTTGACGGCACCCCGCGGGGGGAAGGCCCAGAGCGCCTCCGGGAGGAAGCCCCCGTATGCGGCCACCGCGATCAGGTCCGGGCGCATCGCGCGGACCTCGCCCACGAAGCGCGCGTCGGCCGGGTTCTCCGGCTGAAGGACCCGGAGGCCAAGCTCGACGGCGCGCCGCTTCACCGCCTGCGCGGCGACGGCGAGCCCCCTGCCGCGCGGCCTGTCCGGCTGCGTGGCGACGGCGACCAGCTCCTGTCCCCCTTCGACGAGCGCGTCGAGGGAGGGGAGGGCGAACCCCGGGGTGCCCATGAAGAGTATTTTCACCGAGTCATCCGGCGGCGCGCGCCGAGCGCGCCTTCAGCCGCCGCCCTTCGCGCACGCCTCCCCCGGGATCTCCGCCAGTGCGCCCACCCCGACGCCGTTCCTGGCGAACCAGCCCCGGTTCATCTCCAGCGCGAAACGGGCCGGTTCGCGCGACACCGTCCTGCTCGACTCGTCGTACGGCCGCATCCCCTCGATCTGGAAGATCCTGCCGCCGTCGTCTATGAAGGCGATGTCGAGTGGGATGCGGGTGTTCTTCATCCAGAAGCTCAGGATCCGCGGCGCCTCGTAGACGAAGAGCATCCCGCAATCCCTCCCGAGGGAGCGCCGGTACATCAGCCCGCGGGACATCTCGGCCGGGGTGCGCGCGATCTCCGCCCTGACCTCCCGCCCCCCGACCCGCAGCACGGTCGTCTCGAGCGAAATCCTGGGCGGCCCCTCGCCGCACGACGCTACCGCGACGGCCGACGCGCATGCCAGGGCGGTCAACCGGCGCTCACGCCCCATGCCCGCCCCCTCCGGCCGAGAGGACCGCGCCTATCAGGAACGCGGCGTGGACGAACGCGTACAGGGCGAGAAGAAAGACGGGATGCAGGCGCACCCCCGCGAGAAGCACGGCCAGGAGAAAGCAGACCGCGAGGGCGGCGGCGTAGAAGCTCATCTGGAGCGTCGGCCGGAACCCCCGCGCCGCCCCGCGCAGCCGGGAGACGAGAAGGGCGAGGACGGCCGCCGCCGCCGACTGCAGGAAGAGCGCCGCCAACGTCACGGGAAAGATCCCGGCCGCAGCGAGCGCGATCCATGCCGGCCGGACGAGGAGCCGCTTGAAATAGGCGCGGTCGGCTGTCACGGAGGCGCGGCTGTCGTAGGCGATGGAGAAGACCCGCCCCCCCCCCTCGACCGCCAGCCCCGCCCTCCTGCCGTGCACCCCCACACCCAACGCCGGGCCGCTTCCCGGCGT
>CALLYX010000409.1 GCA_937858775.1 uncultured bacterium
GGGAGAAGGTGATCCTGGTCCGCATCGAGACCTCCCCCGAGGATATCAGTGGGATGTCGGCGCCGTGAGGATCCCCTCCGCCGCCGACATCCCACTGATATCCTCGGGGGAGGTCTCGATGCGGACCAGGATCACCTTCTCCCCGCGCGCCGCCCTCTCTTCGGCGTCCGCCGCGTTGAACACGACATTCCCCGATGCCGCCCCGGGACCTGCGTTCAGGCCCTTCGCCAGGAGCCTCCCCTCGGCGACCGCCTTCTTCTTCCCGGCGGCGTCGAAGATGGGGCGGAGGAATTGGTTGAGCTGCATCGGGTCGATGCGCAGGAGGGCCTCCTCCTTCGTTATGAGCCGCTCGCCGACCATATCCACGGCGATGCGGATCGCCGCGAATCCGGTCCTCTTTCCGGATCGGGTCTGGAGTATCCAGAGCTTCCCCTTCTGGATCGTGAACTCGAGGTCCTGCATGTCCCGGTAGTGGCGCTCGAGCCTCCGATAGACCTTCTCGAGCTCGGCGTAGGCGCGCGGCATCTCCCCCGCGAGCTTCGCGATGGGATTCGGGGTCCTGATCCCCGCCACGACGTCTTCGCCCTGGGCGTTCAGCAGGTACTCCCCGTAGAAGCGCTTCTCCCCAGTCGCGGCGTCCCGCGTGAACGCCACGCCGGTCCCGCAATCCGTCCCCATGTTGCCGAAGACCATGGCCTGGACGTTCACCGCGGTGCCCCATTCGTCGGGGATCCTGTTGAGCCTCCGGTAGGCGATCGCGCGCGCGTTATGCCAAGAGCCGAAGACCGCGCCTATGGCCTTCCAGAGCTGGGCGCGGGGATCCTCGTCGAACCCCTTGCCCGTCCTCGCCTTGATGGCCCCCTTGAAATCGCGGACGAGCGCCTTGAGGTCGTCTACGATGAGATCGGCGTCGGTCTTCGCCCCGCGCGCCTTCTTCGCGCGCTCGATGATCTCCTCGAACGGGTCCACGTCGTCCTTCTTCTCGGGCTTGAGGCCGAGGACGACGTCGCCGTACATCTGCACGAAGCGGCGGTAACAGTCCCACGCGAAGCGCTCGTTCCCCGTCTGGCGCGAGAGCGCCTCGACCGTGAGATCGTTCAGGCCCAGGTTGAGCACGGTGTCCATCATCCCCGGCATCGAGGCGCGGGCGCCCGAGCGCACCGAGACGAGAAGCGGGTTCCGCCCGTCCCCGAAACGCGCGCCCATCTCCTTCTCCACGCGCGCGAGCGCGCGTTCGACCTCTTTCTCGAGTCCCCGCGGATACCCCCCCTGGCCGTCGTAGA
>CALLYX010000410.1 GCA_937858775.1 uncultured bacterium
GGGCCGAGCATGGGCGTGAGGTCGTCGGGCAGCCAGTACCCGCTGGCCAGCCGGTTGGGGCTGCCCACCATCACCAGGTCTGCCCCCACCGACTGCTCCGTGCGGGCGTCGTCGACCTGATCGGCTTCGAGCAGGCGCACGCCGTCCACCTCGGAGACCGCGGCGGCATAGATGCGCGCCAGCGAGCGGGCCGACGTGCAGCCGTTGGCCGAGGGGATCTCGGCCTCCTGCGAGGGCGGGCGCGTGCGGATCTCGTGCGCGCCGGGCACGCCGAAGGGGTCGGCGCTCCACGGGGTGACGCGGACGCTGGTGGCCAATATGGCGCACGGCGTGGCGCACGGATACGAGAAGACGCTCCAGATCGTCGGCGTCGGCTACAAGGCGAAGATCGAGGGGCGCCGTCTGACCCTCCAGCTGGGGTTTTCCCACCCGATCGACTTCGCGATCCCGGAGGGGATCGCCATCGCCCTCGGGAAGGATAACACCATGACGGTCTCCGGCTGCGACAAGCAGCTCGTCGGGGCGGTCTCCGCCGAGATTCGCGGCTTCTACCCGCCCGAGCCGTACAAGGGGAAGGGGATACGGTACAAGGACGAGTGGGTCCGCCGCAAGGCGGGCAAGGCGGTCGCCACGACGACGTGACGCGGCCGCGCCGCGCGCGGGCGGAACGGGAAGGGGCCCTCGGCACGATGAAGATGGAATATGGAACCAGGTGGAGAAGGAAGATGCGCGTCAGGAGGCGCATCCACGGCACGGCCGCGCGGCCGAGACTGAGCGTCTTCCGCAGCGCGCTGCACATCTACGCGCAGCTGATAGACGACGTCGGCGGCGTCACGCTCGCGGCGGCGTCGACGCGCTCGCCCGCGTTCAGGGAGAGGACGGGGGGGAAGAAGATCCCGCGGAAGGAGTCGGCCGGCGTCGTAGGGGGGATGATCGCCGAGATGGCGAAGGCGAAGGGGATCGCCGCGGTGGTCTTCGACCGGGGGCGTTGCCGCTACCACGGGAGGGTGAAGGCCCTCGCGGACGGCGCGCGCGCGGGCGGCCTCGCGTTCTGAAGACGGCGCCCGGGGGGGACGGGCAACGTGGAGAAGATGGGCGCGGCGCCGCCGCGCCCGTAAGGAGGGGCCGGTGGCGGAGAGAAGGGAAAGGGACAGGAACCGGGATCGGGACAGGAGCCGCGAGGCGCCCCCGGGCGAGATACAGGAGAAGGTGGTCAGCATCAACCGCTGCGCCAAGGTGGTCAAGGGCGGGCGGCGCTTCAGCTTCAGCGCACTGGTGGTGAGCGGCGACCGGGAGGGGAATATCGGCTACGGCTTCGGAAAGGCCAACGAGATAGCCGAGGCGATCAAGAAGGGGTCCGACGCCTCGCGGCGGCAGTTCATCCATATCCAGAGGCGCGGCGCCACCATCCCGCACGAGACCATCGGGGCGTTCGGCGGGGCGCGCGTGCTGCTGAAGCCGGCGGCCCCGGGCACCGGCATCATCGCGGGCGGCGGCACCCGGATCGTGCTCGACCTCGCGGGGGTGAGGGACGTGCTCGCGAAGTCCCTCAAGTCGAAGAACCCGATCAACGTGGTGAAGGCGACCTTCGACGCCCTCGCGAATCTGAGGACCCGGGAGCAGGTGATGTCGAAAAGGGGGCTCGAATAAGGTGAGATTGCACGAGTTGAAGGGCAATCCGGGCGGAAGGCGCCCCGTCAAGCGCAGGGGAAGGGGGCCCGGCTCGGGCCATGGGAAGACGTCGTGCCGCGGGCACAAGGGGCAGAAGGCCCGCTCGGGGGCCAAGATCCGCCCCGGCTTCGAGGGCGGGCAGATGCCTCTCATCCGCAGGATCCCCAAGCGCGGTTTCCGCCCCCCGTGCGGGCCGCGGATCGAGACGATAAACGTCGAGCGGCTGAACGTCTTCGACGACGGGGCCGTGGTGGGTATGGA
>CALLYX010000411.1 GCA_937858775.1 uncultured bacterium
GCATGTCGGCGAAGTGGCGGAGATGAGCATCCGCCGCGCCGGCGCGTGGTTCACCGCGATTCCCGAAAAGCTGACCAAGCAGCAGAACGAGATCGCCGTGCGCGTGCTCAAGGAAATCCGCGACCGGCTGAAATTTCTCTCCGATGTCGGCCTCGACTATCTCACGCTCGCGCGCGCATCCGGCACGCTGTCGGGCGGCGAGAGCCAGCGCATCCGCCTCGCCTCGCAGATCGGCTCGGGGCTGACCGGCGTGCTCTATGTGCTGGACGAGCCGTCGATCGGCCTCCATCCGCGGGACAACGCCCGCCTTCTCGAGACGCTCGCCCGCCTGCGGGATCTCGGCAACACCGTGATCGTCATCGAGCACGACGAGGCGGCGATCCGCGCCGCGGACCACGTGGTCGACCTCGGTCCCGGGGCCGGCGTCCACGGCGGGAACCTGGTCGCGCAGGGCACGGTGGAGGAGATCATCGCCTCCCCCGCATCCGTCACGGGGCAGTACCTGGCGGGGAAGCGGCGCATCCGAGTCCCGGCGGAGCGCCGCGTCCCGGCGCCGGGGCGGGAACTCATCCTCCTGGGCGCCTCGCACAACAACCTCAAGTCGATAGACGTCCGCTTCCCCCTCGGCCTGCTCTGCGCGGTGACCGGGGTCTCGGGGGCGGGGAAGAGCTCCCTCGTGGACGACACGCTCCGGCGAGCCCTCGAGCGGCGCCTCCACGGCTCCCGCGAGACGCCCGGCGCGTTCAGGCGGCTTTCCGGGAGCGAGCGCGTGGACAAGGTCGTCGTCATAGACCAATCCCCGATCGGGCGCACCCCTCGCTCGAATCCCGCCACCTACACCGGCGTCTACAACGGGATCCGCGGCCTCTTCGCCAGGCATCCGGAGGCGCGGGCGCGCGGCTACGGCGCCGGCCGCTTTTCCTTCAACGCGAAGGGGGGGCGGTGCGAGGCGTGCCGAGGCAACGGCGTCCTGGAGGTCGAGATGCACTTCCTCCCGGATGTCCACGTCGTCTGCGAGGCGTGCGGGGGGAGGCGCTACAACCGGGAGACGCTGGAGATACGCTTCAAGGGGAAGACGATCGCCGACGTGCTGGAGATGTCGATCGAGGAGGCGGCGGCCTTCTTCCGGCACGTCCCCCTCCTCGCGCGAAGGCTGGGCATCCTGGCGGATGTCGGCCTCGGCTACCTCGCGCTCGGCCAGCCGGCGACGACGCTGTCGGGCGGGGAGGCCCAGCGGGTGAAGCTCGCCAGGGAGCTCGGCGGGCTCGCGACGGGGAGGACGCTCTATATCCTCGACGAGCCGACGACGGGGCTCCACTTCGCCGACATCGACACCCTCCTCGGCGTCCTCGGGCGCCTCGTCGAATGCGGGAACACGGTCATCGTGGTGGAGCACAACATGGAAG
>CALLYX010000412.1 GCA_937858775.1 uncultured bacterium
GCTCACGGGGGAGTGGGCGGACGTCGAGGCGGCCGTCCGGGCCGGGATCGAGCGGATCAGGGAAATGGGCGCCCTGGTCCGCCGCGTCGTGATCCCGAATCCGCACCCGGACCTGAACCCCTTCGTCCTCTGACCGCCCGGATCCCCCCCGCGGGGCGGGGGCGGGACGGGGGGCCGCGGAACGAGATGAAAACCGAACGCGAGTACCGACAGGATATAGCGGAGGTATGCCGCCGCATGTACGGCCGGGGGTATATCTCGGGCAGCGACGGCAACGTCAGCATACGCCTCGGCCCGGGCCGCCTCCTCAGCACCCCTAGCGGCGTCAACAAGGGTTTTCTATCCCCGCGCGACATGATCGTCACGGATATGGCCGGGAAGAAGCTCCAGGGCGCCCTGAAGCCGACCGGCGAGCTCTATCTCCACCTGGAGGCATACAGGCTGCGCCCCGACATCGGCGCGGTCGTCCACGCCCATCCCCCGATCACCATCGCCTTCTCCATAGCGGGACAGAAGCTCCCGCAGTGCATCCTGCCGGAGATCGTCATGATCTTCGGCTCCATTCCGATGGCCGCCTACGCCACCCCGTGCACCGAGGAGGGGCCGCGCGCGATCGCCTCCCTCATCGGCGACTGCGACGCCCTCATCATCGAACGGCACGGTACGATCACCGTCGGGGATACGGTCTTCACCGCCTACGACCGCCTTGAGAAGGTCGAGCACAGCGCGGAGGTGAGCGCCGCGGCGCGGATGCTCGGCCCCGTGAAACCGCTCCCCAGGGAGGAGATCGCCAAGCTCCTCGAGCTCCGCGAGCGGTTGGGCATAAAGAGCAAGGTCTACCCGTGCAACAACTGCGGCCTCTGCGAGCAGAATGGCGCCGCGGCGCCGTCCGCCGACCGCGTCGTGAGCGCCCTCTCCGCGGAACTCTATCGGAAGATCAAGGAGAGGCTCTGACCATGCCCGGCAAGCCCAAGCCATCCAAGCCCGCGCCGGCGCAGGCGCCAGCCGCCCCGCGCTACCCCGAGGTGATGACCATCGAGCAGGTCGCCGACTACCTTCACCTCCACAAGCAGGTGGTCTACCGGCATGTCAAGCGCGGCAACATCCCGGCGAGCCGCATCGGGGCCACGATCCGGTTCAAGAAATCCGTCATCGACGCCTGGCTCGAGGAGTCCGCGCGCCGGAGCCTGGGCGGCGCGGCGGGGCGCGGCGGCGCACGGAGGTCGGAGGCCAGGGAGAAGTTCGTCTGGGAGTGACGCGCCCCGGCCCGCGCGGGCGGGGGGCGGTAACGGCCGGACGGCGCGCCGGCGACCGGGTCACGCCATGAGCCTCTTCACCGACATCATCGGCAAGCGCGAGATGCTGGCGACGCTCGTGGCCCGCAACCTCAAGATCCGCTACCAGGGCTCGGCGCTCGGTTTCGCCTGGACGCTCCTGAACCCCCTTTTCATGATGCTGATCTACTGGATCTTCATCAGGTTCCTCAAGTTCCCGATGCCGCTCCCGGACCTCCTCGCCGGCGTCCTCGCATGGCATTTCCTGACGATGTGCTGCGGCGACTCGATCGGCGCGGTCGCCGGCCACCCGAACCTCGTGAAGAAGGTCTACTTCCCGAGGATCATCCTCCCCCTCTCGACGGTGCTCGCGAACCTTGTGAACTACCTCTTCTCCCTCCTCCTCCTCTTCGCCTTCGCGATCCTCGCCGGGCGCCTCGCGTGGGGGCGGGGACTCGCGCTCCTCCCCGCCGTCGTCGCCGCCCAGTTCGTCTTCTGCCTGGGACTCGCGCTCATCGTCTCCTGCTCGAGCGTCTACTTCCGGGACACCGAGCATATCGTCGGGGTGATCCTCATGGCTTGGTTCTTCATGTCGCCGGTCATCTACCCCCTGGACTTCATAACCTCGAACCGCCTCGTGCCGCATTGGGCGCTCCGGCTGTACGCCCTGAACCCGATGGCGGGCATCATCACGCTCTACCGCGCGGCCATAATGGGGGGGCCGTTCCCCGGGCGGCTGGCGCTGGCGGCGGCCGCGGCCGCGCCCGCCGCCGTCCTTGCGGTCGGGGTGAAGCTGTTCGAGAGGCGCTCCCCCGACTTCGCCGACGAGCTTTGATCCCCGCGGAGACGGGGGGCGCGGCGGGTGTGGACGGGGGGGCTGGAACCGGGGCCCGAGACGCCCCAATCGTATATGAAATCCATCGAGGTCGCCGGCGTAGGCAAGAGGTTCACCCTTAGGCACACGGGGCGGAACACGCTCAAGTCGTCCGCCATGTCGCTGCTGCGCGGCGGCAGGAGGCGCGAGGAGTTCTGGGCGCTCAAGGGGATCACTTTCTCCGTCGAGGCGGGCCGGACGATCGGCATCATAGGCGCGAACGGCGCCGGGAAGAGCACCCTCCTCGGCATCCTCGCCCGCACGATGCGCCCCACCGAGGGGACGGTCGAGGTCCGCGGCCGCGTCTCCTCCCTCCTCGAGCTCGGGGCGGGCTTTCACCCCGACCTCACCGGCGCGGAGAACATACGCCTCAACGGCTCGATCCTCGGCCTGTCGAGAAGGGAGATCCGGGAGAAGTTCGACGCGATCGTCCGCTTCGCGGAGCTCGAACAGTTCATCGACATCCCCGTCAAGCATTACTCCTCCGGAATGTACGTCCGCCTCGGATTCGCCGTCGCCGTCGAGGTGAACCCCGACATCCTCCTCATCGACGAGGTGATGGCGGTCGGGGACGAGACGTTCAAGAAGAAGTGCCTCGGGAAGATCGCCCAATTCAGGCGGGAGGGGAGGACGATGCTGATCGTCTCCCACGACCTCGACACGATCACCGACGTGAGCGACTCGGTCCTCCTTCTCGACCGCGGGAGGATCGTCGGCGTCGGGGAGCCCGGGCAGGTGGTGGACCAGTACAAGAGCCTCGGCTTCCGGAAGGCGGGGGCGATCGTGGTCCGCGAGTGGGGGACGAGGGAGGCGGTCATCTCGGCGGTCCGCTTCACCGACGGCCGCGGCGGGGGCGTCGTGCGACTCGCGAGCGGCGCCCCGCTCGTCGTGGAGATCGACTGGCGCGCGGGGAAGAGGATCGAGGACCCGGTCTTCGGCTTCGCCGTCGTGAAGAGCGACGGGACGCTCTGCTGCGGGAGCAACACGATCATCGATCCATTCCCGATCGACGCGATCGAGGGAACGGGGACGCTCCGCCTCTCCTTCCGCTCCCTCCCCCTCCTCCGGGGGAAATACTACTTCTCCTTCTCCCTCCACACCCGGGACCACAAGACGTCCTACCACCGCCTGGACAACTGCTTCTCCATATGGGTCGACTCCCCCCGCGGCGCCGAGGGCGTCGCGGACCTCGCGTGCCGATGGGAGGGAAAATGAACCGGGCGGCCGCCGCCCACCTCGTGCCCGCCCCGCGCGATCGAGCCCCCCGCGGGCGCCTTCGCCTCCCCCCCCTCGTCTGCGCCCTCATCGCGTTTCAGGGATGCGCCCGCGTTCCATGGCCGGTCTTCGATCCCGTCCTCGATCCAGCGCCCGGACCCGCCGTCTATATCGCGGAGGCGAGCCGCGCGTACCGCGCGGTGCACGACCGGTGGCCGCGGGAGCTCTACGAGCTGGTCGCCTTCTGCATCGAGGAGGATATGATGACCTACTCCGACATCGAGGACGGGATAGGGCGCCCGGCGGTCGACATCGACATCTTCATGTTCAAGGACGCCCGGTTCGCCCCCCTCCCGGACGGGAATCTCGAAGTGACGTATTCGTTCGAACGCGCGCGGAGCGGTGCGGGCGCGCATCTACAAGCCGCTTCGGTGATCGTCAACGATCTCAACGTCGACGAGCCGTGCGGCAAGGTCGCGGCCGGGCCGTAATCGTGCGCCGCTGCTGCCCCCCCCTTCCCAACCCTTTTCCCCCCTCACCCCGACCCTTTCCCCCCATTTCATTGGGGGGAGAGGGTGTCCATCAAGGGGACATTTCCAACGAGTCAAGGATGGGGACATTTTGAAAGGGCTTGGACACGAGCGGCATTTTTCAGTTACCCGCCGCCGGTTTTGTTGTACCTTAGGGCGGTGCGGGACTCACTTTCCCTTCCCATCCACAGGGGGACCGGACGATGACCGATATATTCGAGATCGGTGCCGACGGCGTCGACGTCGCTGCGATTCAGCGCGAGATCGAGGACCGCGTCGCCCGCAAGAAAGAGGCCGGCGTCTACGACCGTTACGATCTCTCCCGTGTCGCGGCGCTCGAGCTGAGCGGCGTCAAGAGCGAGGCGGACTTTCTCGAGTACTCCCTCAAAGTCGTCCAGCAGGCCTGGGATATCGACATAGGCGACTTCCCGATCTGCTCGAAGGGGGGGCTCCTCGGCGCCCCCGCGGTACTCCTCAAAAAGTCGATCTGGAAGCTCCTCAAGTTCTACACCTACCGGCTCTTCTCTCAACAGAAGGAGTTCAACTGCCAGGTGGTGAACGCCGTCGTCAGCCTCAACCGCAAGATCGACGCCGAGCTCGCGAAGCTGAAGGGCGGGGGCGAAAAGGCGCCGAAGTAGCACGGCCGAGCGCCTTCGCCCGGTGCAGGTTGCGGAGTTATCCACAGCCGTAGGGCGCACTTGAGTGCGCCCTGTGGGGAAACGGCCCACATGCCTTCACGCACGATCGCCATCGTGGTGCCGCGCTACGGCGTGCAGTCGGCAGGGGGCGCGGAGATGCTCGCGCAGGGCGTCGCAGAGCGGCTCGCCGCCTCCGGAGACCGCGTCTCCGTCCTCACCACGTGCGCACGCGACCATTTCACCTGGGCGAACCATTACCGTCCCGGCACGGAGACGATACGCGGCGTGACAGTCCGGCGTTTCCCCGTGGACCCGCGCGACCACGACGCCGGCTTCGCTTCCATACAGGAGCGGATCTCCCGCGGCTCGGGGATTTCACCCGAGGAGGAGAAACGCTGGATCGGGGGGAGCGTGCACAGCGCCCCGCTCTACGACTTCATCCGCTCCGACCGCGGCCGCTTCGACTGCATCATCTTCCTCCCGTATCTGTTCGGCACCACGTGGGCCGGGAGCGCCGTAGCCCCGGAGAAATCCCTCCTGGTCCCGTGCCTGCACGACGAGCCGTACGCTCGCCTGGGCATCTTCAGGGAGATGTTCGACCGGGTCCGCGGCGTCATCTTCAACAGCCGCCCCGAACGCGAACTCGCCCGCCGCCTCTTCGGCACGGAGGACGCCCGCGCCGCGGTGGCCGGCATGGGGTTCGAGGCCAGGAGGCGTTACCGCCCCGGGCGTTTCCGCAGGAAAGTGGGCCTGAAGACCCCGTTTCTCCTCTACGCCGGGCGCCGCGAGGCGGGGAAGAACACCCCGCTCCTCGTCGAGTACGTCCGAATCTTCAGGAAGGGAAACCCGGCCCGGCCCCTCTCCCTGGTCCTGCTTGGAACGGGCGATGTGCGGATACCGCCGGAGTGCGCGGACGGGATCCTCGACGCCGGCTATGTGGACGAGGATCTCAAGCACGACGGCTACGCCGCGTCCCTGGCCCTATGCCAGCCGTCGGTGAACGAAAGCCTCTCCATCGTCCTGATGGAGGCGTGGCTCGCCGGCACGGCGGGTCTCGTGAACGGCCGCTGCGCGGTCACCGCCGACCATTGCGCCCGCGCCAACGGCGGCCTCGCCTTCCGCGACTACTACGAGTTCGAGGAGTGCATCCACCTCCTCCTGGAGCGGCGTGGGCTGCGGGAGGCGCTAGCCGCGGGGGGAAGGCGCTACGCGGAGACGGAGTACTCGTGGGGCGCGTCGCTCGCGCGCTACCGGGAGGCGTTCGACCGGTTCGGGGTTTGACGTTTCGGCGCGTGGCACGCGGAGCGCCGCGGGGGGAGGGATCATGCCTCCGCGACGGCGCAGATGCCCCCGCGGCCCGCCCGGCCGATCGGGGGACGGATCCGCCGCCGGATCACGGAGCATGGGAGCCATGAAACTCAACCAGCTTCTCCCTGGGTTCGGCGGCGGGGACGCGATCAGCAACTTCGCCCTCTCCCTGCAGGGGATCGCCCGCGCCTGGGGCCTCGAATCGGCGATATACTGCGAACAGCGCCACGTCCACCCGGCGGTCGAGGGCTCCTGCGAGGACTACCGCCGCTGCCCCTCGCCCGGCGACCCGTCCGACATAACGCTCTACCACTACTCCGTCGGATCCCCCGTCTCCGGCTTCTTCAGGGGCCTCCGCACCCGGCGGATCCTCGTCTATCACAATATCACCCCGCACGAATGGTTCCGGGGCGTTCACGAAGAGAAGATGCGCGCCCTCTGGGAGGGCCGGGAGGAGCTCAGGTCGCTCGCGGGCGTGCCGGACCTCTCCCTCGGCGTCTCCGAGTTCAACCGCCGGGAGCTCGAGGAATACGGATTCTCCCCCACCGGCGTCCTCCCGCTCATCGCGGACGCCGCGAGGCTCTCCGCCGGGCCCGATCCGGTCTTCATGCGTCGATTCGGGGACGGGGCGGCGAATATCCTCTTCGTCGGGCGGGTGGTCCCCAACAAGCGCGTCGAAGACCTGGTCAGGGCCTACTACTGCTTCCGGAACACGGTCGCCCCGCGCTCGCGCCTCATCGTCGCCGGCTCGATGACGGGAATGGACCGCTACACCGCCTCGCTTCGCGCCCTCGTGACGCTCCTCGACCTCCCCGACGTGGTCTTCCTCAACCACGTCACCGACGCGCAGCTCTACGCCCTCTACCGCACCGCGTCCGTCTTCCTGTCGATGAGCGAGCACGAGGGTTTCTGCATCCCCCTGATCGAGGCCATGCACTTCCGCGTCCCCGTCGTCGCTTACGCCGCCGCCGCGATCCCGGAGACGCTCGCGGGGGCCGGCGTTCTACTGAGGGAAAAGGATTTCGCGGCGGTGGCGGAGCTCCTCGGCGCCCTCGTATCGAACACCGCCCTCCGCGCGGCGGTAGTCGAGAGACAGCTCCCCCGCGCCGCGGCGTTTTCCCGCGAAACGGCGGCTGGGCGGCTCAGGGAGCTGCTCCGGCCGTGGCTGCCGTAGCGCCCGCGCGCCGCGGGCAGGAAATGAAGGTTATCCACAGTTTTTCGCGGTTATCCACAGCCGTAGGGGGGACTTAAGTCCCCCCTACGGGGCGGGGCCGCGGGGAAAAGCCGTATCATGCCCAACCCGATACCGCTCCTCCTCTCCCCCTTCCTCCTCCTGCTCCTCCCCGGCTACCTGATCCTCCGGGTGTCGCGCGGGGGCGCGTCTCCCGCCGCGCGCCCCTCCCGGCGCGGCTGGCTCCAGGCGGCCGTCGCGGGCATCGCCGCGTCGTCCTGGGC
>CALLYX010000413.1 GCA_937858775.1 uncultured bacterium
GTCGCCGGTTCCGCCCTATCCGCCGCCTCGCCCCCCGGCGCCGCCCCCGACCTTCGCAACCTCCGGGAGTTCGGCTGGTTCGTCTACCCGCTCCCCCTCGGGCCGCTCTACATCCCGGCGGGCCTCATCCTGGCGCTCGGCGGCGCGCTCCTCTTCATCCGCGACGGCATCGGCGGGAAGCGCGGCGCCTTCCTGCTGGTAGCCCTCCCCGTCTGCGCCTTCCTGCTGTTCCGGAAGTTCATCTTCCCGTCGTACCCATGGGCCGTCAGGCGTTTCATGCCGCTCGCCTTTCCGGCGGCCGTCCTCCTCATGGCGTATCCGCTCGGCCGCCTCGCCGGGCGCAGGGGGGCCGGGGGGGCGGCCGCGGCGGTCGCCGCCCTTCTCCTCCTCTCCTGCATGCGCTTCTGCTACGCCGGCCACGTCCGTCCGACCGACTACGCGGGGATGGTGGAGTTCCTCTCCCGCATGGCCCGCCGGCTCGACCGCGGCGGGATCCACGTCTGCGAGGGGAGCGGCATGGCGGCCCCGCTCGACTGCGTCTACGGCATCGATATCCTGCAGCTCTCCGGCCAGGACCCCAAGAAATGCCGCGCCGTGGAAAGGGTGATGCTGCGATGGCTGGCGCGGGGGCGGCGGGTCTACTACATATCCCGCGGCGGCTGGCCCCTCTCGGCCGAACTCGACTTCGTCCCCGCCGGTTCGATCCCCCTCATCACCGACCATCTCGAGCAGCGCGTGGGGGCCTTCCCGACGAGACGAGTGCCCGTGGAGATCACCGCGCGCCTCTTCCGCGTGACGGCGCTCGGCGGCGATCCCGAGGCCGGGAGATCGAGGAGGGTCATCGATATCGGGGAGGACGCGTTCTGCCTCCTCGACGGATTCCACGGGCCGGTGATGCGGTGGGAGGGGGGGCGAGGCAAGCCGGTGCGGCGCTGGGCGCGCTGGACCGGCGGCAGGGCCTCGCTTCTTATCCCCACATTCGGTTCCCGGGGCGACCTCCAGGTGGTCATGCGGGCCGCCGCGGGCGGGGACCGCCCCGGCGGGGGCGTCCCGGCCGTGGTCTCGGCCGGCGGGAGGGAGATCGCAACGGTCCCGGTCGGCCCATCCATGGGCGACTGCCGTTTCACCGTCCCCGCCTCCGTTCTGCCCCCCGGCAGGAGCCGGGCCGCTATCGAGATCCGCTCCCCGGTCCGTGAGGCGCCCAGCGGGGAATCCCCCCGGACCGCGCGAGATCGGCATCTGCATCGACAAGATCGAGGTCTCCCGCGCACCCGACTCGGCGGGGCGGGGACCCGCCGGCGCCCCCGGCCGCGACCGCGGCGGCCCATAGGGGCCGGTGCATCGAACGCCGCCCTCCCCCCGTCGAGCGAAGCGCGCCCCCTGATTCCAGGCGCGCGCGGCGGCGCTCTTTGCTACCATGGGACCCTCCGGCGGACGTTCCCGGCAAGGAGGCGCGGATGAGGGGCGGCATCAGGGCCGTGGCGCTTTTCGCGCTCTGCGCGGCGGCCGCCTGCGCGCGGAAGACGGTGGCGATCGAGAACCGCTACTCGCGCGGCGATGAACTCTCCTACCGTCTCGTCACGAGAAGCGCCGGCACGACTTCGACGGCCGGGCTTCCGGGCGCCGAGGCGAAGACAGAGACGCCCGTGAAGATGGAGATGGAGCTCCGCTACAAGACCTTCGTCAAGGACGTGGACGCGCGGGGGACGGCGGAGATCGAGACCGGCTTCGAGCGTTTCGCCTCCCTCAGCGAGAGCGGCGGCTTCGCGGTGCGCATCGAGGCGGACGGGAAGGGGGCGAGGGTCATCCATGGCGAGACGGTGTCGAGAGATTCCCCCGGCCTCGACGAGCTGAAGGCGTTTTTCGCGAAGCCGATGGCGTTCACCGTGGACAAGCGGGGCAAGACCCTCTCCCCGGCCCGGGCGGGCGCGGGCGGCGGGATACTTCCCCAGATGGACCTGAACAACGCGCTTCAACAGGGTCAGTTCATCCTCCCCGAGGGCCCGATCGCCGTGGGCGGCTCTTGGAGCGACGAGCGCAGCGCCGCTCTCGCCGGGTCGATGGCCGTCGGCGCACCGGGCGCGGGGAGAGTCGGCATCCGCACGCGCTACACGCTCGCGCGGCTCGTCAACCGCGGGGGAAGGACATGCGCTGAGATCGCGCTGCGCGGCGAGCTGGATATGAAGGATGTGGCGGTCAACCCCGCGGGCGCGGCGGCGCAGGGCGTCGGCCTGAAGACGGTCTTCGACCGTCTGAAGCAGACCGACACCGGGACCATCTTCTTCGACATCCAAAGGGGGCGCCTCATGGAGATGCACGTAGACACGCTCCAGGAGATTTCGATGACGATGGAGATCCCGGATGCGGGGGCAGGCCGGAAGCTCGTCTCCGCGACGAAACTCAAGACCTCCTCGGATCTGAAGCTCGTTGAATGACGGCGATGCCCGCCGCGACGGCTTGCCTCGCCGCGGCCCTTCGCGCGCGCACCCCTCCGGATAAGCCCCCGGGGGATCGGCTCCATGCAAGATGCCGGAATCCCCTTTCTCCGCGTTTTTCCGATTGACGCGCGCGGGCGGCGGTGTTAATCTCAAATCCTCGGGATTGCCGCGCCCCCCGGCCGGGGATGGATCGGCACTGCCCGCTCAGCGCGGGTGGTGGCGGATCGGCGGCTTCCGCGGAAAGGGGGTGTCCATGATCGCGCGTATCGTGATGGCGGCGGTGCTGCTGCCCTGCCTGGCGGCGGCGGCTTCCGCGCAGACGTACACGGTGTTGCACGAGTTCGGGTCCGTCCCCAACGACGGCTACGAGGCAACAGGGCCGCTGGTCTCCGACGGCGTGAAGCTTTACGGCGTCACCTTGGATGGCGGCGACAACGACGGCGGGACGATCTACTCGCTGAATCTCGACGGGAGCGGCTACGCCGTCCTTCACTCGTTCGAGCACGGCGACGAGCCGGTCGGAGGGCTCGCGTTGGCGGACGGCGCCCTCTACGGGACAACATGCCACGGCGGCGCGAACGACGACGGCATGGTCTACTCGATCAAGACGGACGGCAGCGGCTTCACCCCCGTCTACAGCTTCCTATCGCCGGGAGACGACCCTGATCCGAGCCCGGTGACGGTATCCGACGGCACGATCTACGGCCAACTGGAGAATGATCCGGACGGGGGGTTCGATGACGGGGTCGTCTACTCCGTAAAGACGGACGGCACCGGCTACACCGTTCTCACCGGCTTCGGCAACCAGCCCGGCGACGGCGAACTTCCATGGGGCAAACTGCTGCTCGAGGGCGGCGCCCTGTACGGCGCCACCAAGTATGGCGGGCCGTACTATGCGCATTTGGGGACCCTCTTCTCCCTGCCCGCCGCGGGGGGCGCACATTCGATCCTGTGCGGCTTCTCCGGCGACGACGGCTTGTTGCCGGTGGGCGGGCTCGTCTCGGACGGCCCCCGTCTCTACGGCAAGGCGCTTTCCGGGATGGACATGGTGGGTCCGACGGCAAGGATGGGGTCACCATTCATACTGCCGGGCAGCTGCGTCTTCGCCATCGACAAAAGCGGCGCCGGCTACACCATCCTCCGCACATTCGACATCGACGCCACCTTTGTGCTCAACGACGGCCTCGCGCTTGACGGAAACCGGCTCTACGGCATCGTCAACGGCATCGCGGGGCTGGATGGAACACCGGGTTTTTTCAACCCCGGCCAGCTCTTCTCCATCGACACGAACGGCGCCGGATACCGGGTGCTGCACATGTTCGACGGCCTAGCCAAGGGCAAGGGAGCGATGCCGTCGAGCGCGCCGCTCATCCTGGACGGGGTTGCGTACGGGGCGACGATCTACGGGGGCAAGGAGGACGATGGGGTGATCTACTCGTTCTCAATTCCCTCCCCGCCGATCACGCTGACGCCCAACAGGTCGGAGTTCTTCTCGACCGACTATATAGCGGTCAGGGCGAACGTCGCAGCCATCCCGGGCCGCTGCATCCCGTTCATCCGCGTCACACCGCCGAGCGGGCAGCCCCTTTATTGCGTCCAGGGGCGGGGCTTCACGGAGGTCCCGACGCCGTTCCTCGGCTTCCCCGGTATCGTCACGGTCCCGGCGCCGATAACCGACTATCCGGTTTTCGACACGCTCTTCAGGGGGATGCCGCTCGGGGAGTACACGCTCGAGGGCGGCGCGATCGACGTCGAGAAGACGACCGACCTGCTGAATCCGGTCTACGTGGGACCGGTCGACTCCCAGACGCTGGTCATCCGGTAGGGGAACGGAACGCGGACGGCGCGCGGGCAGGGGGGCGTACTCCCCCCTGCCTCTTTTTCCTTCGCGCGCCGCGGAACGCCCCGCAGGGGCAATTTACGCGCAGGGGCCTATGAGCGAAGCAAGAATAACCGCGCGCGCAGCCGGGCTTGCCGCTCTATTCCTCATGCCGCTCGGGGCCGCCGCCGTCGAGGAGATGGACCCGGCAGCGTTCCTATCGGCGTATAAAAGCAGCGTCGCGGGCAACGCCAGCGGCTGTTTCGTCCGCCTCGCGGACGAGGAGGTCTCGCGGCGGTTCGAATCGCTCCTGGAGGCCGTGCTCGCGGGGGACGCCGCCGCCGCGGACGAGGAAGCCGAGGGCCTCGAGGCGGCCGGGGTGCGCTACCGGGTCGTCCGCCTCGTCGGCACGGCGGGTCCGGTTCTCGGATTCATGGAGGCGGTCCGGCCGGGCGATCCCGACTACAGGGGGTGGGGCGCGGTCCTGGCGCGCCCCGGCCCCGCCGGCCGGGTTGTCTACGGGGCCCCCCACCCGAAGGCCGACCTGTACAGCGAGGAGATCGCCTTCCAGGCATTCCTCGCCAATCCCCTCGCCTTGGCGGCTGTGCTCGCGGGGGCGCACCGGAACGCCGTCGGGGACGGCGACGGCGACGGCGCGCCGGATTCGGACGCCGCGAACGACACGGAAAACCTCTTTCACGCCGTCACCCGCCGCCTCGCCCGGCGCGGCCTCGACCGCGGGGAACCGCTCTGGTTCCTCCAGTTCCACGGGGCCGCCGACAGGGACGCGGAGCCGTCCGTCGTCGGGTCGGACGGCTCGGGCGCCCCCTTCATCCGCCCCGGAAGCCCGCTCGCGGCCATCGACAGCGCCGTCGATGACGCGGGGCACATAACGATGGGGGTCTGCGGGCTGCGCGAGGGGGAAGGGGACGACGAGGACGGCGCGTACGCGCTCGACGCGTCGAACAATCTACAGGGGGCCATGCTCGCGGCGCTCGGTCAGCGCCACGCCTTCATGCACTTCGAGATCGAAAGAACCGCGCGCGACGAGTGGCGCGCGGGCGCCGGCCCGGGGCACGACGGGATCGCCGGCCTGCTGGAGGCGATCGCGTCCATCCTGGCCTCGACCGGGCCCTCGGCCCCCCCGCCACTCCCCGCCCGGATCAGCTTCCAACCCGCCGCGTCCGAAGCCCCCGCCGGCTTCCTGGCCGACACGGGGTCGGCCTTCCGCTTCATGGACGGACCCGCGTGCGGATGGTGAGCCCGCGCGCGCCGGCCCCGAAGCCGCGGCGCACCGGACGCCCGCCCTTCAGACGCCGCCATGGACGCCCACCTTTTCTATCGTCCGGCGGAGACGGCGGCAGAACTCCTCGCAGATCATGATCGAGACCCCCGGATACTCCCGCAGCATGTCGCGGAACTCCCGCTTCTCGATCCGCAATGCCGCGACCGGCCCTTCGGCCACGGCGGTCGCCGAGCGCGGCGAGCCGTCGAAGAGCGCCATCTCCCCGAAGTAGTCGTTCTCCTTCAGCGCCGCGAGCTGGACGTCCAGGCGGTCGCCATCGGCGCGCGACACGATCCGCACCCTCCCCGACACTATTATGTACATCGTGTATCCGCGCTCCCCCTGGCGGATGATCGCGTCGCCGGGCTCGAACGACACGTCGCGCGAGATAGAGGCGATGGCGAGCAGCTCCTTGAACTGCAGGTGCGCGAAGATCGGAACCCCCTTGAGCGTAAGCACCTTCTCCATCAGGTCTTCCACGGCCTTCCCTCCCTGGATCTTCAGCGACGCGATGCGCGCCTCCGCGCGTCCGCGGAGATCCTCCGCGAGCGGCGGCTTTCCCCTCCGGCACGCCTCGCCGACGCACATGAGCCCGCAGAGCGCGTCGGCGGCGTGCGGCGAATCCACCATCTCCCCCAGCGCCTCCCCGAGGCTCGCCGCCGCGAGGCGGTAGTGCCTCCCGCCCGCGGCGAGCTTTAGGTCGAGAGGCAGGTCCTCGAGCAGCGGCAGGAGTTTCCGCGCGATCTCGGGGGTGAGAACGTTCTCGAGCGCCTCGAGCGCCTGCTCCCGCACCGACTCGTCGCGATCGCTGTAACTCTCCTGGATGAACTGCACCCGCCCCCCCTTCAGGAGCAGGCCCAGCGCCCTGAATATCTCGTGGGTCGCCTCGCTCAAGCGGTTGCGGCACATGAGGGAGAGGACCTCGCGCGACCGCCCCGGGGGGATCTCCTCCGCGCTGCGCATCATCACGACGGCCCGGTATCCCTCCTCCACCTTCGCGTCGATGAAGGCGAGGAGCGTCTGCTCCTTGACGCCGAGGCCGTCGAGTATCCGTATGATGGCCGCGCGCGCGAAGATCCCGGCCCCAGGCAACGCCTCCGTGAGGAGCGGTATCGCCGCATCGCCGCGACCCTCGACGAGCGCCCGCGCCGCGTCGCGCACGGCCGCGTCCTCGTCGCCGAGCGCAGGGATCGCGGCGCGCACCGCCGCCGGGTCATCGAGGGCGGCAAGCCCCTCGAGCGCCTTCAACCGCACGCGCGCGTCCGGATCGGCCAGGAGCGGGCCCCAGAGGGCCGACGAGAGCGGCAGGCCGAGCCGGCCGAGGGCGCGCGCGCATGCGGCCCTCACGGCGGGATCGCCGGAAACCGCGAGGGCCGCGACCCGCTCGAGGCAGCCGCCGCAGCCCGTCTCCCCGAGCAGGTAGACCGCGCCCGCGACCTCGAGCGGGTCCGTCGAACCGAGCCGCTCGAGGGCCCACGCCGCGTCCGTCCCCTCCCCCGACGCCTCGAGGCCGATGAGGGCCTCGGCGGCGAGCCGAGGGTCGGACGAGTCGCGCCACTCCCTGAACAGCCGCGCGCCCTCGCGCGGGTCCGCCCTGCGCAGCGCCGCCGCGACCTCCGGGAGCACCGCGGCGTCCACGACGCGCGCCGCGGAGAGAAGCGCCTTCGCCGCCTCCGCGGGCGGCCCCGCCGCGGCCAGGCGCACCATCTCCGCCTGCGCCTCGGGCGGCCGGCCCCCCAGGTGCGCGCAGACGAGGGC
>CALLYX010000414.1 GCA_937858775.1 uncultured bacterium
TGGCAAAAAAAGGACAGCGTCATGATCGAAAACTTACCCCCTGGGCGGCCCGTGGCTCATCCTGACGTGGCAGCCCGCATCGTGGCGGGCGAAGCCGTCGTCCTTTCGCCCAACCAACACATGGTGCGCATGCTCAACGAGGTCGGCACCCGTATCTGGGAGCTGGCCGATGGCACCCGCACCCCGGCCGACATTGCCGCGCTGTTGACCGAGGAGTACGAGGTGGACTTGCCCGACGCCCAGACCCACACGGCGCGTTTCTTGGGCGAATTGCATGCCCGCGACCTGTTGACCTGGGTGTGACGCGTGGTTAGCCTGACGCTGGGTCTGGCGGGGCAAGGCGTTCGACTGGAGCTGGCCCCAACGCTGGCGCCCGTGCTCTTGCAGCAGGACCCGCTGGCGCACTTTACCGTGGATGCCCCGCTCGCCTATACCGTGCGCCTCAGCCTGGCCGGCGGCGCCCATCCGGCTCCTGCACCTGGCGCCGAACAGGTTGTCTACGGCGCAGATGGGGTGGATTTCGAGCTGGCACAGGTGACCGGCCGGCTCGACCGCCGTCGCCGCCTGCTGGTGGCCGAAATTCGCCAGGTGGAGCAGGCGGCGTTGGGTTTGCGCCGTGTGCTGATGTACCTGGGGCAACTGATCGCGTTGGATGCGGGCGGCATCCTGCTCCGGTCCGCCGGCATCGTCCTGGATGGACGTGGCTTTGCCTGTTTTGGCCCTTCCGGCGCCGGCAAAACCACGCTGATGCACCTGGCGCTCGCTGCCCATTTACCCGTGCTGGGCGACGAAGCCGTCCTGCTCATACCACAGGGAGGTGACTGGTTCGTGTACTCATTTCCATATTGGGAACCGGGCGTGTGTCAACGCCGTACCCAGGCAAAGCCCCTGGCCGCTCGGCTGGCGGGACTCTTGCGCCTGGTGCAGGCGCCCAGGCACGCCCTGCGCCCCCTGTCGCCCGGGTCGCTGCTCCTGCGTCTGCTGGACACCGAAAATGTCCCGCTGACCACCGCCGCAGACAGCCAACGCTGGCTGGACATATGCGCCGGTTTGACGCAGCAGATACCCGGCTATGATCTGGAGTTTCGGCCCGACCAGGGCGTGTGGCAAACCCTGCACGAACTGAACGGGCGTTATTAGGATTGTCATATTCATCGGCTAATCTCATCTTTGGAGGAGTAAAATGACTCACACAACAACATCATCACCATCGTCGCCCGCATCCGTTCTACCCGCGCCGGCCATCACCCGCCGGCGTCCCTTCCAGGCTCCGCAAATCATCCTCGAACGCGAGCTGAAGGCCCTGGCGCAGGGGCTTGGCCCGTTCAGCGGAACCGGCCCGTAACGAATTCCCTTCATTCAAATCCACGACGATGAACCAGCGCTGGCGACTTGGAATCATGGGCTTGATCGCCCTGGCCGCCTGTCTCGTGTTCAGCACCGCCCACGCGCAGGGTGAAGCGCCGGTGGTGAGCGTGCTGCAGGCCGATGCGGACGGGGTCTCTCTGCGCGTGCAGGCGCCGGCCGCCATGCCCGCACTGGTTCCCGGCGCGGCGACCTACGTCAGCCTCAGCGCGCCGCAGACCGCGCAGATGGCGCAGCCGGGCGCGCCGGCGCTGCCCTTCGTCATCGCCACGCTCGCCATCCCCGGCCAGGGCGCGGCCGCGGCCCAGGTCACCTCAGCCATATGCGCACCGATCCCCGGCCGCTGGCGCTTGGAGCCTTCGCCGGCCTGGTCGCTGGCAGCCGGCGGCCCTGACTTCATGCAGCAGGTGGCCGAGCAGGGCTGGCAGTGGCAGCAGTCCCTCCGCGAAGACCCCGCCATCTACGACTCGCCAAGCCCCTTCCCGCCCAACCTGGTGGAACTGGGCGATCCGCAGACCATGCGGGGCGTGCGCCTGGTGCAGGTGCGCGTTTACCCCTGGCAGACCACGCCCCTCAGCGGCGCCCTGCGCTTCTGCCGCACCATCGAAATTCACGTCTCCTTCTCGCAGCCGCCTGCGGCCGCGCCCGGCCCCGCGCTGGACGCTTCCCCCTTCGACGCGCTGCTGGCGGAGCATGTCCTCAACTGGCCGGTTGCGTCCGCCTGGCCCCTGGCCCCGCCGCCCGACTCGCTCGCGCCCGCGCCCGACCTGCCCTGGCAGACCGGGGTGCGCATCACCGTGGCCGCGGCCGGCCTGCAGCGCCTCACCTACGCCGACCTGGCCGGCCTCAGTGTGCCCGTAGACGCGCTCGACCCCGCCACGCTGCGCCTCTTCTACCGCGGCCAGGAGATTTCCATCCAGGTCGCCGGCGAGGACGACGGCGAGTTCGACCCCGGCGACGAGATTCGCTTCTACGCCCCGCCGCAGCGCAGCCGCTACGGCCTTGTCTCGGTCTACTGGCTCTACTGGGGCGGCGCTTCTGGCCTGCGCATGGGCCTTCGGAACGCCGCGCCGTCGGGCAGCACGCCTGAAACCACCACCTTCACGCGCACCCTGCGCCTGGAACAGCAGACCGTCTACCTGGGCACGGCCTTCGTGGACAAGGACGAGGATCACTGGTTCTACGACGATGTCTTTGTCTATCCCGGCCACACCACCGATATCGGCTCGTATCCCTTCAGCGCGCCTGGGTCCGCCAACGTGCCGGGGGTGACGGTCACCGGCCGGGTGTGGGGCGGCCAGACCGAGGGCCTGCCAGACCACTGGTGGATGCGCCTGTGGCTGAACGGTCAGCCCTTCACCAGCAGCGGCTACGCCTGGAGCGGTTACGGCCCGGCTACAATCTACACCGCCAGCGTCACCTTCCCGGCCGCGGTCGTCTCCACCACCAACACCATCACGCTCGAAGCGTCGCTGGCGCAGGTTTCGGGCCTGAGCGCCTACTGGATCAACCCGGACTGGTTCGACGTGACTTACCGCGCGCTGCTGCGCGCCACGGCCGATCGCCTCGACATTCAGCAGGCCCTGCCAGGGCTGCAGACCTTCGTGGCCGGCGGCTTCAGCAGCCCCGCGGTGCTGGCCTACGATGTCAGCGACCCCTGGCACCCCGTGCGCCTGGACGGCCTGGTCAGCAGCCAGCAGGACACTGAGTTCACGCAGCGCTTCGAGGCCGAGGGCGTGCATTTCCTGCTCAGCGAGAGCGCCGCGCTCCTGGCCCCGCAGTCCCTGGCCCTGGTGACGACCCCTGACCTGCGCAGCGCCAGCCTCGGCGCCGACTATCTGATGATCGGCCCGGCCGATTTCCTGGCCGCGGCCCAACCGCTGCTCAATGTCCACAGCGCCGAAGGGCTGCGTGTGCTGACGGTGGACATTCAGGACATCTTCGATCAGTTTGCCGGCGGGCACCGTGAACCGCAGGCCATCCGCGATTTCCTGACCTACGCCTACTTCTTCTGGCAGCGCCCCGCGCCCACCTATGTCGCCCTGCTGGGCGACGGTCAATACGACTTCCGCAACGACACCGGCCGCAATCTTCCCAACCCGGTCCCGCCCTATCTGGCGCCGATTGATCCCTACATCATCGAAACGGTCACCGACAACGCGCTGGTGAGCGTCAGCGGCCCGGGTGACATCCTGCCCGACATGGCGATTGGCCGTCTGCCTGCCAACACCGTGCAGGAAGTGCAGGACATGGTGGCGAAAATCCTGGCCTACCAGGCCGCGCCGGCCGGCAACTGGCAGCGTGAAATCGCCTACGTGGCCGACAACCAGCCCGATCCGGGCGGCGGCGGCAACTTCCATAACATTTCCAACGAAATTCGCTTCAACTGGCTGACCGCCGACATGACCGCGCAGCCCATCTACACCCTCGCGCCGGGCTATCCCAACTACACGGCCGTGCGCGCCGCCAACCTGGCTGCGCTGGGCGACGGTCAAATGGTGATGCACTGGTTCGGTCACGGCTCGAAGTTCCGCTGGGGCTACAGCGGCACCCCGCGACCCCTGGGCGTTCTCGATCAAAGCGCCTTGCCCGTGCGCGCCGACCTGCCGCTCTTCCTGGAATGGGGCTGCTGGACCGGCTACTTCATCCTGATCGAGCCGCCCACCAGCGCCTGGCCCAACTACTCCTTTGGCGAGATGCTGATGCGAACCCCCGGCAAGGGCGGCATCGCCGATGTGTCGGCCACCGGCGCGCACACCGCGCCGCCCCTGCAAATCATGTCGCACGGCATGCACCAGGCCCTCTTCACCCAGCGCCTGACCCGCGTCGGCGTCGCCTACACCGCCATGAAGCTCTTCTTCTTCGCCAACGCCGGTTACGCCCTCGACGTGCTTGACACCACCGTCCTCTTTGGCGATCCGGCCATGCTGCTGCGCCTGCCGCAGGGCGATCTCTCCACCTCCAGCGCGGCGGTCAGCGCGCCGCAGATCACGCCGGGCCAGGGCCTGACGCTGACAGTCACGCTGACCAACAGCAGCATGTTCACCCTGACCAACCCCCGCGTGGCCGCCGCCTACCCGCAAGACCTGATGACGGTTCTGGATGCCAACGGCGGCGCGGTGGGCAGCGGGTTGATCAGCTGGACGCTATCGAACCTGGCGCCCGGGGCCAGCCGCAGCATCAGCGCCGGTGAGTCCGGCGCCGGGGCGGCGAAGGAGCTCGCGGAACTCCGCCGGAAATGCGCCCGCCTGGAGGATGAGAGGAGGGGGATGGAGCAGCGCCTCCACCGCTACAAGGAGGAGGCGGAACGGCTCGCCGGCGAGAAGGGGGCGATGGCGGGCGAGCGCCGCCGCCTCGAAGGCCTGATCGGCGCCATGAGGGAGAAGATCGCCTCCATGGAGGGCCGCGCCGCCCCGGGCTCGAAGCTCACGCTCCGCCGGCTGGCCCGCGATCTCCGGAAGGAGAACGAGCGCCTCTCCCATGACCTCAAGAAGGCCGGGGAAGACGCCGACGCCGCCCGCGCCGCCGCCGACGCGCGGCTGGCGGGGCTCGAGAACGAACTGAGGGAGACGCGCGCCAGGGCCGAGGCGGCCGAGGCCGCGGAACGGGAGGGGGCGGTCGAGCGGGAGCGCCTGCGGGCCGCGCTGAGGGCGTCGGGGGAGACGCTCGCGCGCCGCGCGGCCCCCCCCGCCCCGGCGCCCGCGCACGGGAAGCGGGTGGGGATATTCATCGACGTCCAGAACGTCTACTACCTGGCGCGGGAATGCTACGGCAGCCGGCTCGACTACAAGAAATTGCTGGAGGCGATCCTCAGGGGGAGGCATTGCGTCAAGGCGGTCTGCTACATCGTCGAGGCGGCTGAGACGGACCAGGAAAGATTCCTGAAGATGCTCGAGGCCTGCGGCTATACCGTGAGGAAACGGCCGTTGATACGCCGGGCCGACGGTTCGGCGAAGGGAAACTGGGACGTCGGGATAGCGGTGGACGTGATAACGCTCGTCGACAGGAACAAGCTGGACGTGGTGGTGCTCGTCACCTGCGACGGGGATTTCTCGGACCTGGTGAACGTCCTGAAGCGAAAAGGGCTCCGGGTGGAGGTCGTGGGATTTCCGAACAGGACGGCCATGAGCCTCCAGGCCGCGGCGGACGAGGTCTACCTCCTCGGCGCGGACCTGATGCTCCCCGCGCCCCCCGACCCCGCCCATGCCCCGCGGACGCGGGCTGTTTGACCGCCCCGCCGCGTGCTATACTACCACGTCCCCCGGGGGGCGTATGCTGACGGTCGTCTTCCTCATCTCGCTCATCGCCTTCGCGGCAGCGTATGTCGTGTACGGGGGATACCTTGTCCGCTTCTTCGGCGTCGACGACGCCCGCCCCACGCCCTCACACGCGGAGTACGACGGGGTCGACCGCGTGCCCGCGAACCGGGCGGTCCTCCTCGGGCACCACTTTTCCTCGATCGCGGGGGCGGGCCCGATCGTGGGGCCGATCATAGCCGGGGCGGCCTTCGGCTGGCTCCCCGCCCTCCTCTGGGTCGTCGCGGGGTCGATCCTCGTCGGCGGGGTGCACGATTTCGCGGCGCTCTTCGTCTCCATCCGCCACCGGGCGCGCTCGATCGCAGGGATCGCCGAGTGTTACATGTCGCCGCTCGCGTACAAGCTCTTCCTCTCGTTCATCTGGCTCACCCTCGTCTACGTCTTGATCGTCTTCACGGACCTGACCGCCGCCGCGTACGCTTCGGACGGCGGGGTCGCCTCCTCCTCCCTCATCTTCATCGCCCTCGCGATCGGGTTCGGGCTCTGCGTCTACCGCGCCCGCCTCACGGTGGCCTTCTCCTCGATCCTCTTCGTTCCGCTGGTCTTCCTGGCGGTCTGGGCCGGCCAGGCCGCCCCGATCCGGGCGGAGACGGTCCGCTCCCTCACCGGCCTGGACCCGGTCAAGGCGTGGGACATCGTCCTCGTCGCGTACTGCTTCGTCGCCTCCACCACCCCGGTCTGGATCCTCCTCCAGCCGCGCGACTACCTCTCCTCGTACCTGCTTTACGCCTCCGTGCTCGGCGGCATCGCCGGCATCGCGCTCGGCGGCTTCCCCGCGAGCTATCCGGCGTTCGCCGTATGGTCCGCCCCCGGCCTCGGGGGCCTCTTCCCGGTCCTCTTCATCACCATCGCCTGCGGGGCCTGCTCCGGTTTTCACGCCGTGGTCGCCTCGGGGACATCGTCGAAGCAGATCGACAGGGAGGCGGACGCCAAGCTCGTCGGCTACGGGGCCATGCTGATCGAAGGGGTCGTGGCCGTCATCGCCCTCGCGACGGTCATCATCCTGGCGAAGGGCGACGCCCTCGCCGAAAGGCCGCCGATCGAGATCTACGCCGCCGGCATCGGCCGCTTCCTCGCCATCCTCGGCGTCCCGCAGGATATCGGCCGTTCCTTCGGCCTCCTCGCCCTCTCCTCCTTCATCCTCACGACGCTCGACACCGCCACCCGCCTGGCCCGCTACATCCTCGAGGAGTTCCTCGGCATCACCGGCCCGAAGGCGCGCTACTGGTCCACCCTCGCCACGCTCCTCCTGCCCGCGATCTTCGTCCTCGTTACGCTGCGCGACGCGCGGGGGGAGGCGGTGCCCGCGTGGAAGGCCGTCTGGCCCGCGTTCGGCGCCTCGAACCAGCTCCTCGCTGCGCTGACGCTTCTCGTCATCACCCTCTGGCTGAAGAAAGGAGGCAAGCGGACCGCCATCGTGCTCGCCCCGATGGCGTTCATGATCGTCATGACCGTCTGGGCCCTCGCGCTGCTGGTCGCCCGCCACGGGCCCTCGCCCATCGGCGCCATCGCCGCCCTGCTCGTCGTCATGGCGCTCCTGCTGGTCTGGGAGACCGTGCGGGCGCTCCGGGCGCGGTGAGGCGGTCCGCTACCGAACCATGAAGACCGTCGTGAACCCGCTGTCGATCAACGAACACCTTCCGGCCGGGAAGGAGACCGCCGTCCTCTTCGTCCTCAGCACCTGCCCGTTCTGCAAGGCGTTCAGGCCGCTGTTCGACGCGTTCGCCGCCCGCGGCGGGGGGCGCGAATTCCTGACCGTCGTGCTCGACGACTTCGGCAACCCGCTCTGGGACGCCTACCGGATCGACGTCGTGCCGACCGTGATCCTCTTCTCGGGCGGGGCGGTCAAGGCGAGGAGGGACGGGCGGGCCGGTGCGGGCCTCACGGGGAAGGACCTCGAGACGCTCTAGGGCCGGGCGCCCGCCCGGCCGCGCCGCGCGCGTCCGCGTCCTTCACAACGGCTATATCGAGGACGCGCACCTTGCACGCGGAGACGGCGGAGAAGACGCGGACCGCGTTCTGGAACGGCGCCTGGGCGTCCGCCCGCAGGGCGACCTTCAACCCCGGGTTTACCGCCTTCCTCCGGGCGATCTCGCCCGTCAGCCGCTCCTCGTCCACCTTCTCCCCGTCCAGATAGATCCCCCCCTCACGCGTGACGGTCACGCGCGCCTCCCCGGCCTCCTTGAGCGGCCCCGCCGCCCCGGCGGCCGGGAGGGTGATCTTGATGGAGTGGACGCGCTCCGCCTTGAAGGTGTAGAGGAGGCTGAACGAGATGAAGAAGAAGATGAACATGTTGAGCACGATATCGGTCATCGCGACCGACTCGAGCGCGACGATGCGGCGCCTCCGCCCGGCGATCTTCATGTCCGCCCCCCCTGCCTCGCCTCCGCCAGCGCCTCGACCAGCTGGATGCAATGGTTGGTGAGCGCGTTCGATATATAGGCGATCCGGTCCACGAAATAGGTGTAGAAGAGATAGAGCGGGATCGCCACGATCAGCCCCGCCGCCGTGGTCAGCATCGCCTCGTACATCCCCGCCGCGAGCGCCCCGACCGTCACGTCCGCCCCGGCGTTCTCCCAGGACATGAAGGCGCGTATGAGCCCGGTGATCGTCCCCAGGAAGCCCAGGAGCGGCTCGACGCCGACCACGGCCATGAGCGCCCCGAGGTGCCGCTCCAGCCGCATGACCTGGTTGTTCCCGGCCTGCTCGAGGATCTTCTCGAGGCGGTCGGGGGGGAGGGATCTCCGCGCAAGGCCGATCCGGAATACCGCCGCCAGCGGGTCGCGGGACTCCTTCGCGCACCGCTCGACCGCCCGGTCGATCCTTCCCGCCGCGATCTCCTTGAATATCTCCCGGGCGAAGCCGAACGCGTCGACCCTGTTCCGCCCGAAGACCCACAGCCGCTCGATCACGATCGCCCATCCGATCACCGACCCGAGGATGATCGGGATCATCACCGGGCCGCCCTTCACCATCATCTCCATCATCTCGCCGCCTCCTCGCCGCCGCCCCCTCGGGGAGAGGGCCGGCGAAAGCCGGGGAGGGAGAGGAGCATCCCCTCCACCCTGGCCCTCGCGGCCTCGCGGCGGTCCGCCTTCACCTCCACCAGCTCGACATCGGCGCGCCCCTTTATACGGTCCACGAACGGGCCGCCGCCCGCCTTGATCACGCCCAGCACCGGCGTCGCGGAATCCATGCACGCGACGACGGCGTCCTGAAAGCGCCGGCTGACGGCCTCCATATTCCCGATCTCGTCCATCACGATGAGCGGGCACGCCCCGACCGCCGCCTCCAGCGCGGCCGCGCCCACGGCGTCGAGATCGGCCGCGCTCACCCCCATGCCGGCGACCCGGGGCGGCCCCGGCATGTCGACGGACGCCATCACGCCCCGCGCCGCGCGCGCCCCGGGCGTAAGGGCCTCGATCTCGCACCGGATCTTCCTGCCGCGCGCGGGGAACGCCCTCGTGAGATACCCGCCCGGCCTCACCCCGAGCGCCCGCACCACCTCCCGAACCAGCGTCGACTTGCCCGCGCCGGGGGCGCCGGTGACGAGGATATTCTTTCTCACGCGCCCCCCCGCTTCTTCTCGTGCCACCTGATCCGGCAATGCTCCCCGGAACCGCCCTGGACCAGCAGCATGATCTCGGCCATGATGGAGAGGGCGATCTCCTCGGGGAGGTTGCGCCCGATCTTGAGGCCGATGGGGCTGTACAGGCGCGCGTCGACCTCCGTGCCGCGGGAGCGGATCTCGTCGACAAGCGTCTTCACCTTCCCCGGGCTGCCGATCATGCCGATGTACGGGACGTCCCTGTTCTTGAGCAGCAGCTCGAGGCAAACGCCGTCGTACTCGTGCCCGTGCGTCAGGATGACGCAGTAGCTCATGGCCGTGAGGGCGGCCTTCTCCGCGAGATCCGCGTAGTCGCCGTGGATGAGCCCCTTGGCGTGGGGGAATCGCCGCTCGGCCAGGAACTCCTTCCGGTTGTCGTAGAGGCGGCACGGGATCCCCATTACCGCGCAGAGCCCGGCGAGCTTCTCCCCGATATGGCCCGCCCCGAAGATGACCACCTCGGGCCGGGGCATGATCGGTTCTATGAAGACCGAGAGGCGCCCCCCGCACAGGGACCGGATCTTCCGCTCCCCCGTGACGCGCCACCCCTCCCCGCTGAGCGAGAACTCGAGCGTGCGGCATCTGTTGTCGCCCATCGCCTTCCGCGCCTCCTCGAGGCTGACGTGCTCCACCGGCCCGCCGCCGATCGAGCCGGCCGTCTCCCCGTCCCTGTTGACCGCCATCTTGGATCCGACGCCCCGCGGGGTCGGCCCCTCCGCCGCCACGACGGTGAGGAGGGCGCACGGGATCCCCCGCGCCTTCCATTCGCTCAGCGCGTTGAGCCACATCTCCATTCCTCCCTTCCCGGCCGGGGCGCCTCCGCCGCGCGCGCCACGATCCCCGGATCGCGCGCCAGCATCACCCGCCGTACGACCCCCTCGGGCTCGAAGATTTCGGACCCGGCGCCCATCCGGCAGTATTCGACCATCCGCCCCATGTCCTGGATGATCGCGGAGCCGACCAGGTGTATCCCGTAGTCGAAGAAGACGGGGGAGAGGGGGACGGTGGGCCCCATCAACACCCTGTACCTGGCGTTCGGGGTGCGCCGGATCACCTCCTGGAACGTCCCGTTCACGAGCGTCAGGCCGGTGATGAAGACGATTTCGGCCCCCTCGAGCGCCGCGTGCGAACTGTCCCAATGTATCTCCCCGGGGCCGGGGAAGAGCTCGATGACGTCGACGGGGCACCCCTCCCTCCTCAGGCGGTCGGCGTCAGGGAAACGGCCTATGAAGCAGCTCTTCATCCGCCGCGCGCGATCCAGAAACGGCTCGACGGCGTTTCCATCGAGAATCCCCCCCGGGACGGGCAGGGCGCTGTTGAGGCACGACATCCCCGTTGAAACACTCAATGTGTCCCCGCCGGCGAGGAGCTCCGGGACGAGCCGCCTGACCGGCCTCCCGATCAGCCCCTTCAGGTACGTCCCGCCGCGCCGGCGCCCGTCCATGCCGGGCATCCCATGGAACAGGTTCGAGAACGCGTAGCGGCGCGACCGGGCGATGATCCAGTGGAGGAATATGGAGAGGTCCTCGAGCACCGGCCCGTCCTCGATGCCTCCCCAGATCGCCTCAAGCGCCTCGAGAT
>CALLYX010000415.1 GCA_937858775.1 uncultured bacterium
GCTGTACGGGGCGTGCGGGCGGCGCATCGACCGCCACGCGGCCCTCGCCATCTACACCGGCATCCATACCGACACCGTCTCATTCAACTTCCTCGGGACGGACGCAGCGACGCACGAGATAGCGGCGGACCTCCTCCGCAAGGGGGTGGAACCGAAATCGGCGTGGCTCTCCCTCTACGGGCACGACTCGCCTCGGCTGCTGCGCCTGGCGGGCCTGACCCTCGCCGGGCTCCGAACCGCGGCGGGCGGGCGGATCGCGTGGATGACCGTCAGGGAGCGGGATTGGAGGAGGCTGCGGGTCGATCCGAAGGAGACCGAATCGTTCGCCCGCTACCCGCTCACGATAGACGGCGTGGGCGTCATCGCCGTCTTCTGCGAGGAGGGAATCGGGCGCGTCCGGGTCAGTCTGCGCGCCCTCGACCGGACGGACGTCGGCGGGATAGCGCGGTCGTTCGGCGGCGGCGGGCACCGCTCGTCGGCGGGGGCGCTGATATCGGCCCCGCTCGGTACGGCGGCGAGCCTGGTAATAGGCGCGCTGCGGCGCGCCGCGGGGCGGAACACCGGCAGGAGGGGGGGGCGGCTATGAGGCTCGAGGCTGGGGGCCGGATGGAGCGGGCGATTCTCTGGGGGATAATCTGCGCGGCCGTGGCCGTGCGCTTCTGGCGGCTGGCGCACCAGCTCCCGGACAAGGTCTACATCGAAGAGGACGAGTTTATCTACACCGCCCTGAAATACGGCTCCGGCGATCTCAATCCGCACTGGTTCTTCCATCCCCCCCTCTACAGTTACATCCTCTTCGCGCTCTACGCGGCGTATTATCTGCTGGGGCGGGGGGGGGGGGGGTTCCCCGGCGCGGACGACTTCGTCCTGCAATACCTGGTCGATCCCAGCGCGTTCTACCTGATCGCGCGCGGGTTGAGCGCCCTCCTTGCCATCCCGGCGGCGCTTCTTCTTCACGCCCTCGGCAGGAGGCTCTACTCGCCGCGCGCGGGCCTCGCGGCCGCCGCGTTCTATTCGGCGGCCCCCCTCGCCGTGCTCTATTCCCACTACGGATGCACCGAACCGCTCCTCATCGTGCTCGTCCTCGCGGTCGCCCTCTGCGCGTCGCGCGCGCTGCTGACGGGCAGGGGAGGGGGATTGGTCGCCGCCGGTGCGTTTGCGGGCGCGGCCGTGGGAGTCAAGTATACGGGCGTTTTTTCGTTTGCGATCCTCTGCGCCGCCGTGCCGCGCCCCCGCCGGCCCTCCTCCTGGGCGGCGCTCCTCGGCGCCTTCGCCGCGGGGGGGATCGTCTTCCTCGCGGTCTGCCCCTTTCCGCTCCTCTCGCCCGGGGAGTTTTTCTCAAACATCGCCCTCCTCGCGAAACAGCCGCTCCGGGTCGGCGAATACGGGTGGGTGAAGGTGTCGAACCTCTACACCTCGTTCGCCGTGAGGTACATGCCGGACGGAATGGGGGCGGCGCTCGCGTGGGCCTCCCTCGCCGGCACCGTCTTCCTCTGGCTGCGGCACCGGAGGGAGGATATCCTGGCCGCGGCCCTCCCGACCGCATTTTACCTTGTGATCGGGCGCTCGCGGCTTTTCTACGACAGGTATATGCTGATCTGCTACCCGTTTTTCTTTCTCGCAGCGGCGGCCCTCCTCGACGCGGCGGCCTCGCGCCTAAGGGGCCGCGCCGGGGCGCCCCTCTTCGCGGCCGCGGCGGCGGCGTTGGCCCTTGCGGCCCTCGCGAAGAGCGCCGGCATGGTGGAGGCGCTCTCCGTGCCCGATACGGCGCTCTATGCCTCCAGATGGATCACGGCGAATCTTCCGTCGGGGGCGCGGATACTCGTGGACGGCTCTCCCATTCCCCAGTCGGAGGAGAGCATCGTGCGCGAGCAGCGGCTCAAGGGGGAGAGCCCCCGGCGGGGGTTCGCCTACCGGGAGAAGACCGGCCTCTTTTTCGATCTCCAGCGGCGGGCGGCGCGCGGGCGCAAGGGGTTCGACGTCACCCGGCTGCTCAATCCGCGCGCCTTTCACATGGAGAAGGGCGGAAAGGGGTACGAGGAGGAATGGATGACGCCCGAGATGATGAAGGCCCGGCTCGAGGCGTTCGGCGATTACGATTACATCCTCGTCTCGGCGGACGGGGCGTTGCGTTACCGGCAACGCGACATGCTTCCGGAGAGGTTCAAGTTCATGAACGATTTCTACGCCGCGCTGCCCGGGAAGGGGACGGTGCTGAAGGTCTTCAGCCCCGCATCGTGCCGCTGCCGCGGGACCACGTTCACCCTCTACCGAATCGCGGATCGCGCCGCGCCCCGCCCGCCGGAGTGAAGCCGATCCGCGGCCCATGCGCCGGACCGCCCGGCCGGCGCCGCCTAAGCGCAGTGCGCCCCGCCGATGGGCCTCACGGCCGGGATATTCCGAAGGCCCCGCCCGTCGGGCGCAGGCCGGCGTCACCGCCCGCTGCGGCCGGGGATCGTCGCGGAGGCGGGGGGCGACTTGTCGCTGCACAGGCCGGCGGCGTCGACGGCGGCGACGCGGTATGTGTAAGCGGTGCCGGGGCGGGATGTGCGGTCTTCGAACGCGGGGGCGGTCGCCCGCCCTATCTTTTCGTAGCGGCCCAGTGGATTCCATCCGCCGCCCCGGTAGATCTCGTAGCCCGCGATATCGCCCCCGCCCCCCGGCGTCCAAGAGAGGGCGATGAATCCCTCCCCGGCCGCGGCCGTGAGATCCCGCGGGGGGGCCGGGCGCGGCTTGGTCGCCGCATC
>CALLYX010000416.1 GCA_937858775.1 uncultured bacterium
CAATGCGCCTGCGCCCGTGGTCATCATGATGGTCGGCCTGCAGGGCTCGGGCAAGACCACCACGTCGGCCAAGATCGCCAAGCGCATTACCGAAAGGCAGAACCGCAAGGTGCTGATGGCCTCGCTCGACGTGCGCCGTCCGGCAGCCCAGGAGCAATTGCGCCAGCTTGGCGAGCAGATCGGGCGCAGCGATCGCCCAGCCCAGGCGCACTCCGGGGGACAGGATCTTCGAGAACGTCCCGGCGTAGATCACGAATTGCCCGCCGTCGAGCTCGAGCAGCTTCGGCAGCCGCTCCCCCTCGAAGCGCAGCATCCCGTACGGGTCGTCCTCGAGCACCACGATCTCGCGCTGCTGGGCGACCTCGACCAGCCGCCGCCGGAACGGCGGCAGGCGGTGCAGGCGCTGCTCGATCACATCCCGCTGGGTGAGCATGTAGTCGCCCTCGAAGCGGCGGCTTTCGCGCTTGCCGGGGATATGCCCCATCCATTCGAGCGTCAGCGTCTCGGCTTCGGGGAACTGGCCCGAATTCTTGATGTAGTTCCACACGCCATAGACGACCTTCCACAATTCCCACTTGATCGTTTCGGTGTCGTGCACGGTGTCCAGCCGCCCGCCGTACTCGATCCACCACAGCCGGCAGCCGTAGTCGCGCGTGTTGAAGCTGCGGAAACGCGGAATCTGGGTGATGTCGTCCAGGGCGAAACTCGGCGGGACGAAGCGCACGGGGCGGCCCACGTCCTTGCTATAGAAGTAGATCGAGTGGCCAAGCAGCTCGCCGTATTTCTGGCTGGGAGCCAGCTTCTCGCCGAATTCCTCCGCGCTCTCCGCGCCCATGAAAACCATCTTCAGACCGCTGTCGCGCAACAACCGCCAGGTGCGGTCGCTAAATTTGAGCATGGTATCAATGCGCCCTTCGCCCCACCAGGCCAGGAGCAAATCACGACGCAGCAGGTTCTCAGCGTACGCGGCGGTCCGGCTCTCGCTGGTGAAGAAGTTGTTGTCATGAAACTCCAGGGCGTTGATGTGCCATTTGTCCATAAAATACTGCGTCAACTCGCCCAGGCGCTCGGCGCTTTCTGGCAGCCACTTGCCTTCGGCCATGTTGACCACGGCGCAGAAGTTGCAGAAGAACGGGCAGCCAAAACTGCTGTGATGGCTCAAGGTGCGCGTGCCCAGGTGCGTGCGATTGACGTAGCGTTCCACCGGCACCTTGTGGTAGGGATACCAGGGCAGGTCGTTCGGGTGATGGGGCGGCCGCGGGGGGGTATGAATCACCTGACCGTCGCGGGCAAAGGCCAGCCCGGCCACGGTGGTTGGATCGCCGCCCTGCTCCAGGGTGTCCAGCAGGGCCGGCAGCGTATCTTCGCCCGCGCTGAGCACCACGTAATCAATGGCCGGATCGTTGGCGCAGGTGTTCGGATGATTGGTGGGAAAATAGCCGCCCACAATGATGGTCAGGTCCGGACAGGCCGTCTTGATGCGCTTGATGTCCGGCACCGCCTGCTGCAGTTGCGGACCGGGCATGATGGTCACGCCCAGGTAACGGATGCCCTCGCGGCGCACGCGTTCGATGATCTCGCCCGCGCGATCTCGTTCCTGGTCGAGATTGCCATCCACGATCTCATACGGATAGCGCCCTTCCAACAGGGTGCCCAGTTGCAGCAGGGAATGAGGCAGGCGATGATAGCCCGGCTTGGCGACTTTCGGGTTATACAACAGGATCAGCGGTGTTTCAGATGTCATCTCGTGTTACTCCCAACGGAGGTGAATGGGCACAAAGCCCCTCTCATCAATCGCGGCTCAGCGTATGACGTGCACGCCGGCCCCACAGATACGCCAGACCGTCAGTCCACGGGCCGGCGCGCAGGCTGCGAAAAACGATCGGCCAGGTAGATGGTGCGCTGGCATGCAGTCGTTGATACCTGGCCGCGGTCATTTCCCAAAACGCCTCGGCCTCGCCAGGCAGGCCGCAGGCGACGGCGGTGTAGCGCCGCATGCGCTGCGTGCGCGCCGTACTGTAAACCTGCGACGCGTGCGCGGCGATGGGGTATCGCTCGTCCGCGAGTTTTCCCCTGTCGGTCGGCGGCCGCCCGGTAGGGATCTTCGCCTTCTACTCCTCGTCGACGGGCTGGTTCGGGGAGGAAGAGGTGGCGCTGCTCGACGGGCTCGCACACAACCTCTCCCACGCGATCGAGGCGTTCGAAGAGGAGGGGCGCCGCCGCCGCGCGGAGGAGCTGGTCCGGGAGAGCGAGGAGAGGTTCCGCGCCATCTTCGACCAGGTTGCGGTCGGGGTCGCCGAGACGTCCCTGGAGGGGCGCTGGCTCCGGGTCAACCGGAGGCTGTGCGACATCATGGGTTACACGCGCGAGGAGATGCTCGGGACCACTTACATGGCGATGACACACCCCGACGACGTCGCGCGCTCCGTCGACCAGACGCGCCGCCTGGCGGCGGGGGAGTTCCCGACCTATGCCATGGAGAAGCGTTACATCCGGAAGGACGGTTCGCCGATATGGTGCGCGGTGGCCGTCTCCCTCGTCCGCGGCGCCGCGGGCGAACCGCGCTACACCATCGCGGTGATCAACGATATCACCGAGCAGAAACGCCTCCAGGAGCATCTCCTCCACGCCCGAAAGATCGAGACCGTCGGCAGGCTCGCCGGCGGTGTCGCGCACGACTTCAACAACTACCTCACCCTCATCCTCAACTACGCCCTCTCCGCAGCCCGGTCGCTCCCGCCCGATTCGCCCGTCCAGGAGGACATGGCCGGGATCGTCAAGGGCGTGGAGAAGTCGATCCGCCTCACCCGGCAGCTTCTCGCCTTCTCCAGGCGGCAGGTGATTGTCCCGAAGGTGATAGCACTGAACGAAGTCGTGGAGGATATCGGGGGGATGGTCAGGCATCTCGTAGGGGGGGATATCGAGTTCATCACGGACCTCGCCCCGGACTTGGGCCTCGTGAAGGCCGACAGCGGCGCCATCGAGCAGGTGATCGTGAATCTCGTCGTGAACGCACGTGACGCGATGCCGCGCGGCGGGAAGCTCGTGATCCGGACCGCCAACGCCGTGCTGGACGGAGAATACGCGCGCAACCATGTCGACGTGGCGCCGGGGGGGTACGTGATGCTGGCGGTGCGCGACAGCGGCGGCGGGATGAGCGGGGATGTGAAGAGCCGCATCTTCGAGCCGTTCTTCACCACCAAGGGCGCGGGGGAGGGGACCGGGTTGGGGCTCCCCACCGTCCACGGCATCGTGGCGCAGCACGGGGGGCATATCGAGGTGTCGAGCGAGCCGGGGTCGGGCGCCGACTTCAGGATCTACCTTCCCCGCTTTCGAGCCGCCGGGGCGGACGGTGCGGCGGGCGGGGCGCCCGCGGGGGCGCCCCGCGGAAGCGAAACTTTGCTCGTCGTGGAGAATGACCTGCATCTGTTGCGCGTCACCTCGCGGATGCTCCGGGAGTGCGGATATCGGGTCATCGAGGCGTTCGAGGCCGACGACGGCCTGCGGCTCGCCGAGGAGCACAAGGATGAGATAGGGCTGATCCTCGCCGACGTCGCGATGCCGGGGATGGGCGGGGTCGAGCTCGCGGCGCGCGCCGGAAAGTCGCTGCCGGGGGTGAAGATACTCTTCATGTCCGGTTACCCGGAGAGGATCATCGCGCTCGACGGGAAGCCCGGGCGGGGCGTCGGTATCCTGAGCAAGCCGTTCACGCCCGCCGCCCTCGCGCGGAAGGTGAGGGAGGCCTTGGACGCGCCCGGGGCGAAATATGAACCCGATTCAGGCGCGTGCGCGACATGACGGCCATGCGGGTCCACGGGGGGGGAGGGCGCATAGATGAAAAAAGTTCTAGCGGCGCTCGCGGCGCTGGCGGCCGCGGCGCTGATATGGGTTTTCCTGGCCGGCGGCGCCTTCAAGGCGCCGTTCGCGGACGCGTTCCCTGCGGGGGCGATCGGGTATGCGGGCGCGGCCGACTTGAGCGCCCTGTTGCGCGAGCTTGAGTCGACCAACCTCTGGAAGACGCTGAGCCGCGCCCGCGGCCTACAGGGGGAGGACGGCCGGCCGGCGGACCTCTCCGCCCTCTCCGGAATAGCCGGCGACGAAGCGGCGGTGGCCTTTTACGGCGCCGGGAGCCGTTTCGGCGCCTCGGCGTTGGCGGCGGCGAAGGGGGGCGGCGCCGGCGGGGCGATCCGGGCGGCCGTCGTTTCGGGGTTCGGGGG
>CALLYX010000417.1 GCA_937858775.1 uncultured bacterium
GCGCCGGAGAGTTGGCAGACACGGCGTTGGGACCTCGTGCGGATCGCGGAGGAGATGGGGAGGGGCATGAAGTAGGCAGGCGCGCCGGGTCGCGCGCCTCCGCGGGGCGCGCCGCATGTTGTGTCCGCGGCTTATTGCACTCGCCGGCGTCGCCGAGGATCTCCGCGATTTTGTCCAGGTCGGCGTCGTCGATGAGGAGCCGCTCGACGGCGCGCCCCGCCTCGGCGCTCTTTTCCAGCCGGGCGTCCAGATCCTTCTCGCCGCCGGCGGTCCGCCTCTCCATGAGGGCCGCCACGGCTTCGTTCTCCCTCCCCCAGCGCGTGAACGCCTCCGACGCCCGCGGGAAGGCCGCGGAGAGGCGCGGGAGCGACAGGCCGAGGGCGCGGAACCGCGCGGCGAAGACGCCGTCGACCGGCCCAGGCGGTGCGTACGCGCGGGCGTACGCCCTGGCCGCGGCTGGGAGCTCGCGGAGCAGCGCGGCGTCCGCGTACGCGTCGTTCGAGAGGTATTTTTTCAGGATTCCCTCGCACCGCGCGCGCGCCCCCCCCCCTATCCGCTCCCCGGCCATGTCGAGCGCCTGGTGCGCCCTCTTGAGGCACTTCAGCTTGTCGCCCGCGCGCCTCGAGGCGATCATGGCGGACCGCATCCGGGCATACCCGTCGATCCTGAGGAACGAGAGGGGGTACGGCTCCATCAGGCCCTCCATCAGCAGCGCGCCTCGCCGGTCCGTGAAAAGGGCGTTGAACGCGGCGAGCTGCGGCACCATCGCCCTCGATTCCTTCGTGTAGGTTGGCGAGAGGACGTAGCGCTTCCCGGCGATCTCCGCGACGAAGAAGAGCTGGATCGTAACCAGCTTCAACCCCGGCTCCTCCCCCGGCGTGTAGCGGACGACGTCCGAAAGGAAGGCGTATTTGACGTTGGCGCCTATGGGGAGGATGTTGCGGAAAAGCGTGTTCGGAACGAGCGCGCCGCCAGGCGGGCCGAGGTAGACGACGTAGCAGTACGGGTCGGAGGAGTCGGCGCTCAATCCGCGCTCCCATTCGAGCTCGCCCGCGAGGCGCGAGGCGAAGGCCCGCCCCTCCTCCGAGGCGGGGTCGAAGCCGGAGAGGTAGAGGAGAGACCCCCCCCGCTCCGCGCGGGCCGCGGCGGAAGCCCTCGAGACGAACCGCCGGACCCCCTCCGCCGCCCGCGCCGCGTCGGGAACGGGGCCGAGATCGACGAGGAGGCCGGCGTCGAGATCGAGCCCCCGGCTGTTGAGGCGGAGGAAGCCGGAGCCGTAGAGGAACGGGCTCGCCGCCGCGCCATCCCCCTCAACCCGGGCGGCGAAGCCGCGGAGAAGCCCCGCCGCGGGTTCGAGCGCCTCCGCGCTGTGGAGCGCCACCTCCGGGCGGAGCGCGTGGAGGGGCGGAGGGGCGCAGCGGGCTGGGGCCGGCAGGGAAAGCGCGACGGCTATCAGGACCGGACGCGCGCGGGCGATCATATTGACACCTCCGCGGGAGCCGATTATACACCATGCGCTTCCCCGGCGTTCCCGATCTTTTCCTGCGCCCGCCAAGGGATGGAGTTCACCGCTGGGAACCCGCCCCCTGGGGGCCGGTGGAGATGCGCCCCCCATGCACTGAATCTTAAAACCGGGCATTTTTGCTTTGCTGGAAATGGGACATTTTAACTGTGCCATTACACCGCCTCCGATTATTTTTGACATCGCCCGCGCTTGTCCTATAATCCCCGCGGGAAGGGGCGCGCCCCCCGGCGGCCCCTTGTCCGTGAGGGAGGGATGATGAAAGCGGGGAGCAAGTCGGGACGGGCGGCGCTCACCGTGACGGCGGTCCTCTCGCTGGGCCTGACGGCGGTCTTCGGGTTCCTCTGGCTGAAGGCGGGCCGGGGCGCGGGCGGCGAGTCGAAACTCGACATCGCGCTCGAGACGAAGCCCATCCTGATGTCGGCGGCGTACAAGGTATACGCCAAGCCCGAGTTCCAGAACCAGTGGACGGCCCGCGCCATCGTCCGCAACAGGGGGACCGCCCCGGCGCGCGACCTGAAGATCAGCTACAAGATCGTCGAGTACTGCGACTGGTCGAACTCCCCGGTCTATCCGCTCGTCATCCCGGGGCAGACGGTGGTGGACCAGTTCTACCCGATCCTATCGAGCAAGGTAACGCAACTCACGAGCGCCGCCCCCGCGAAGCTCATGATGAGGTGCGTCTATACCGACGCCGCCGGGCGCGAGCGCACGGTGGAGAAAGCGGCGCGCCTGGAGATGCGCGGGCGGAACGAGTTTCTCTTCACGGAGCTCGACTACGCCCGGGACATCATGGAGAACTTCGCCGACTTCCACATGAACGACCCGCTCCTGGCCGCCTGGGTGACCAAGGACGACCCGGTGGTGGAACAGTTCCTCGGCATCGCCCAGCAGGTCGCGGGCGGCGCGGGGGCCGCCATCGGCAACGAGCAGGCGCTCACGCTCATGAAGGCGGTCTGGCTCCTCATGGCCCACAACGGCATCGCCTACCAGACGCCCTCCGGGGAATCGAAGAATCTCCAGCAACTCCAGCACGTCAAGTACCCGCGCGACGTGCTGCGGAACAAGTCGGGGACATGCATCGACCTGGCGATCGCCTACGCGGCGATCCTCCACTCGGCGGGCCTCCAGCCGCTTCTCGTCAACATCCCCGGGCACTGCTTCCCCGCCGTGAAGCTCCCGGAGGGAGGGGTCGCGGCCGTGGAGGCGACGATGCTCAAGGGGCCCGGCTCCGCGGCGGCGTTCGAGGAGGCGCTGAAGACGGGGACCAGGGAGCTCTCGGAACTCAAGCCCGGCGCCTTCACCATCGTGGACGTGCAGGAGATCCGCGAGGCGGGCGTCACCGAGCCGCAGCTTCCCGAGCCGCCGGGCGACGCGATGAAGGCGTGGGGGATCCGCAACCCGTTCGCCGAGGGCGGGGGGGCGGGGGAGCAGAAGCGCGAGGAGGAGGCGCGGGCGCCCGCGGCGCGGGGCCGCGACGCCGGCGCCGGGCAGGGGGCGCAGATGGCGCCGCTCTCTCACCCGCAGGGCCTCTTCACGGTGATGATCCCGGCCGGGTGGCAGCCGGCGTCCTCCCCGGACGGCGCGACCATCGGCGCCCAGGATCCGCAGGGGAGGGCGGGGGTAGACGTGACCGCCTATGCCGACCGGTACTACCAGCCCGGCGAGCTCCAGAACATCGTCCGCCAGGTCTTCCGCCGCTTCGCGCAGACCATGCCGGATATCTCCGCGGTCGGCAGCTCCGGGATCACCCTCGGCGGGCACCCCGCCGAGATCCTGGACACCACCTTCACCATGAACGGCGTCCCGTCCCGCGGCTGGGTGGTCGTCTCCATCCAGAACGGGCGCGCGGTGGTTCTCACCACGCGCGCCGCCGCGCACGACCACGCCGCGTGGGCCCCGACGTTCAACGCCGTCATCTCGAGTTACCGCGGAGGTGCCTGATGAAGCCACGCCTCTTCCCCCTCGCCGCCCTGCCGTTCTTCGCCCTCGCGCGCGTCGCCGCGGCGGGCGACGCCGCCATTGCGCAGGTGCAGACGGTCAACTCGACCGAGACGTACTCGATCCTCCCGTGCGGGGATATAGAGTACTCGTCCGAGATGAAGCTCAACGTGAACGAGTACAACCGGATCAAGTCGCAGAACGTCAATCCGTACCGCCTCGTCCGGGACGTCCGGTCGGCGGGCGGCTCCGTCTGGCGCGACATCAAGGTCTCGAGCGACGACGCCGCTCACTGTTACCGTGTCGGGGCCGTCATCTCGGGGCTGATGAAGAACACGGGGGAGCGCTGGGAGGGGGAGATGACGAAGGGGTACGACTTCGTCAACCTGGCCAACAACGAGATGGCGTTCACCTGCTCCGCCGAGTCCGGCGAGGGGTACCGGTTCCAGGGGAAGGCGTTCATCAAGCTGCCGCCGGGCGCGAAGGACGCCAGGTGGGACCCGGAGGCGCGCCTCGTGAGCTACCGCCTCCCCTACCCGGCGCCGGGGAACCCGAAGGCGCGGCTCTACATGGCCGGGACGTTCGTTTTCGGGGCGGTATCCGCCGTGAGCGCCGCGGCGGCCTTCCTGCGACGGTAGCCCCCCGGCGAAACGAAGGGGCCGGGGGTTTCCCCCCGGCCCTCTCGCTGAACGTCGTTCCTCCGCGCGGCGCGCTACTCCTCGACGGAGAGCGCCTGCCCGGAGACGACCCCCACGTACTTGAGGTCGTTTATGTCCGTCGTCGCGGTGTCCACCGCCCCGCCCTCCAGCACGTACGTCCCCGTGGGCATGTCCCGGAATTGCGCGTTCTGAAGGATCGGGTATCCTGGGATATCGGGCAGCGCGACAGGCCCCGTCTTGATCCCAAGGTACGGCGCCACCTCGGCCACGAAGCCGCGCGACTGATCGAGGTAGAGCGTCTCGCCGTTCGGCTGGCGGATCCTCACGAACGGCCAGCACGGCGTATCCGTCTTCGCCACGTCGGCTGTAACGCTGATCGCGTCGCTCCGCTTGAACGTCGCCCTGTTCGCCTTCACGCTCACCGGCGGGGACCCGATCTCGAAGGCGAAGTTCACCGGCTCGCCGGGCATGATCTCGACGGCGTTCCACGTGGTTCCGTCGACGGATGATTGCCCCCCGTGCGGCAACTTATCGTCCGGCTCCGTGCTCACCCTCCCCCAGTGCACGAAACCGTCCGTATCGATAGCCGGCATGCGATCGAACTTCGCCTGAACGCTGAGCCAGTAGGTCTTGTCCTTCTCCTGCTGCCACTCCGTTTCGAGCGCCGCCACGTAGCCGAATACGGCCTGGTAGAATCCTCCCTTGACGGCCGCCTCTCCGGCAAACGCCTGGTTGCACTTCCCGGCCTCGATCTCCGCTTCGTGCTTGATCGCCCCCGGCACGCCGCCTGCGTCATCGTACATCTTCAGGATGAACGCGGTCGGCTGGAAGGCCGGCGGCGTGTGGTCGGGATGCTTCCCGGCTTCCAGAGGAGAATGGTAAGTCCCCCACCATCTGACGACCGATATCGGCCGGCCGTCGGTGCACTTCCACGCGTCGGCGACAATACTCTGCCCGCCGGCGTCGGGCGTCTGCGACGGCCACTCCACCGAGTCCGTCATCGCGACCGGCCGGATCGTCCCGGCGGCCATGGCGGCGAGGCACGGGACGAACGCCGCCGCGAGGACGGCGAAGATCAGCGCTTTTTTCATGATCTCTCTCCTTTCGGATCCGCTGTTCCCACCTATATATATGAACCGCGCGCGCGGGAGACACGTGCGCCGAACTACATTCGGATTATATCGGAATCCAGCCGCCGCGGCAAGCCGAGTCGACGGCAAAAACCGGCCGAATGGCCGGACGGGTTTGACCAGCCCGAACGAAGGGGTCGGGGGTTTCCCCCCGCCCCCTCTCGCTGAACGTCGTTCCTCCGCGCGGCGCGCTACTCCTCGACGGAGAGCGCCTGCCCGGAGACGACCCCCACGTACTTGAGGTCGTTTATGTCCGTCGTCGCGGTGTCCACCGCCCCGCCCT
>CALLYX010000418.1 GCA_937858775.1 uncultured bacterium
GAGGACGACGCGCACGCGCGCGCCCCGCGGGATCCCTCGCCGCGCCGCGCGCGCTGCGACGTTCACGAGCGCCGCCGCCGCCCCGGCCGCGGCGAGGATGTTCCCCGCAAGGAAGAGGCGATACCACCGCGCCCCGCCCGGGGCGAGCTCGCTCGCGAATCTCGGCCCCGCCGCGAACCACGCCGCGAGGTCGGAGGCGATCCCCCCGCGCGACGCCGGCGCCCCCGCGGGGGCGCCGCAGATGAGATCGAGCAGGCCGAGCGTGTTGCCCCAGCCGTGCCGGCATTCGTGCACCAGATACGGAAGGCAGATGAGGAACGCGGCGGCGGCGCCGGAGGCGAGGGCCCCCGCGCGCACGGGGGGGCGGAGGAGGAGGACCGAGAGGAGGGCGAGCGGTATGAAGACCGCCGTGGAGAGGTGGAGCTGGAGGAGAACGGCGATGCACGCCATGGCGCCCGCCGCCCCCCAGGGCCTCCGGTCCGCGGCCCACGAGACGACGGACGCCCAGAACAGGATCACGAAGATGGGCATTATCGTCGGGTTCGACGGGTATTGCGCACGCATGACCCACGGCGCGGAGAGGGCGTACGGGACGAGCGCGAAGAAGGCGGCCGCGCCGCCGCACCATCCCCGCGCCGCCCTGTAGAAGACCCAGAGCGAGGCGACGCCTACGGCGACCGCGAAGAGGTATACCCCCTCCGGCGAACGAGCGAGGGCGGCGGGCGCGGCGAGCAGGTAGTAGTAGAGCGGCCCGAGGCAGAAACCCGTCGCGCCCACGGCCGGGCCGAGGAGGGGGAACTCCCTGCCGGCCGCGACGGCGAACGCCCTCGCGAGGTCGCGCGTCTGGTCGGTGTTGGTCCAGGAGAGATCGAAACCGTGGACCCGGAGAAGCGCGCCCAGGGCGATGACGCAAACCGCCGCCGCAGCGCCCCCGACATGACCGTTGCGTCCCGGCATCTCCCCCTCCGCGAGCGGCAATGGTACCATAAAAGCCGCCGGCCGGGGCCGCCCCCCGCGCCCCGGCGCCGCCCGAGGCCGAGATAATATAGTATAATATCGTCCACCCCCCCGATTTATGGTTGACTTGCGCGGTGCGTTCTCCTATCCTTGGCGCGATTCGTCGTGCGCGACCGCTCTTTGCGCGAAGCCGCGGCAACCATCTCCGCGCCGTCGGCCGACGGCGCGGAAAAAGCGAAAGGGGAAGGCCCATGGTACAGCTCCGGTCGTTCGTCTTCATCGACAGTCTCCAGCCCCAGCTCGCCTCGTTCGTCGCCTCCGCGGCGAAAGGGTTCATGCCGGTCGCCGGCATGGCGTCGCTCTACGTCGAGGTCGCGCCGGGGATGGAGATCATCAAGGCCCTCGACGTGGCCCTCAAGGCGACCTCCTGCCGCCCGGCGGTGCAGGTCGTCGAGCGCGCCTACGGCTGCCTCGAGGTCCACTCCGACGACAAGGGACAGGTCCTCAACGCGGGGAAGGCGATCCTCGACTACCTCGGCCTGCAGGAGGTGGACCGCCTCAAGCCGAAGGTCGTCTCCACCTCGATCATCCGCCGCATCAGCCCGTACCAGTCCCAGCTCATCAACAAGGGCCGCGACGGCTCGATGCTCCTCGGGGACCAGACCCTCTTCACCATGGAGACCGATCCGGCCGCCTACGTGACGATCGCGGCGAACGAGGCCGAGAAGGCGTCGCACGTGACGCTGGTCGAGGTGCGCCCGGTCGGCCGCTTCGGGCGCCTCTACCTCGGCGGCGAGGAGCGCGACATCATGGTCGGCAGCGAGGCCGCGATCAAGGCGATAGAGGCGATCACGGGCAAGGAGCAGACGGGCAAGGGCGGGGAATAGCGCCGCCGCGCGGCGGTCGGAAACGGAACGTAAAGATCCGGGGAAAGGGGGATCGCGATGTCTGAGGCACTGGGAATGATCGAGACGCGGGGATTCGCGGCGATGGTCGAGGCGGCGGACGCGATGGTGAAGGCGGCGAAGGTCGAGCTCGTCAGCTACGAGAAGATCGGCGGCGGCTATGTCACCGCGATCGTCCGCGGCGACGTGGCGGCCGTCCGCGCAGCGACCGAGGCCGGCGCGCGCGGCGCGGAGAAGGTGGGAGAGCTCGTCTCCGTGCACATCATCCCGAGGCCCCACGTGAACGTGGACGCGGTGCTCCCGCTCGGGCGCCCCGCGGGCAAGGAGTGACGGGCGCCGCGCTTCCCTGAGGCGCGCGCGGGGGGGCCGCCCCTTTCCGGGGCCTCCGCTCCCCGCTTGGCGCCGCGGCAGGCATCAACGGGCATCGTGAGGAGGCATCCATGCTCCTTGGCAAAGTGGCGGGAACGTTGGTTTCCACGCAGAAGGACGAGAAGCTCCGGGGGCTCAAGTTCTACCTCGTGGAGAAGCTCGACCTCCGGGGCGGGCCGACCGGCGCCTTCGTCGTCGCCGCCGACTCGGTGGGGGCGGGCGTCGGCGAGGTCGTCATCTATGTCTCCGGAAGCTCCGCGCGCTACACCCCCGCGACGGAGGGAAAGCCCGCGGACGCTACGATCGTCGGGATCGTCGACTCGTGGGACCTGAACGGGAAGATCGCGTACGACAAGGGCGCGAAGGCGTAACCCCGGGGGCGGGGCGGCGGGCGGGGGCCGCCGCGCCCCGCGCCTGAGTTCCGGGCACCCGGACCATCAACCATCGCACGGAGCGGGCCATGAACCTCACTGAAGCGCAGATCGCGGCGATCGTCGAAAACGTCATCAAACGCCTCGCGGACGAGGGGGCGGTCGAGAAGGCGGCCGCCGCCGGGACCGCGACGGGCGACGGGGTCTTCGCCGACGTGGATTCCGCCCTCAAGGCCGCCGAGCTGGCCCAGCGCGAGCTCGATGCCCATACGCTCGACAAGCGCCGCGAGATGATCGCCGTGATCCGCCGGACCGTCGAGGAGAACGTCCAGGCCCTCGCGAGGATGGCGGTGGAAGAGACGGGCTTCGGCCGCTACGACGACAAGATCAAGAAGAACCTCTGCGTGGCGCAGCTCACCCCCGGCACGGAGGACCTCCGCCCGCTCGTCTGGACCGGCGACCACGGCCTCACCCTCGTCGAGCGCGCCCCCTACGGCGTCATCGGCTCCATCACCCCCTGCACCAACCCGTCCGAGACGATCGTCTGCAACGGCATCGGGATGATCGCGGGCGGCAACTCGGTCGTCTTCAACCCCCACCCCGCCGCCAAGGAGACCTCGGCGTTCACCGTCCGCCTCCTCAACAAGGCGATCGCCGCGGTGGGCGGCCCCCGGAATCTCCTCTGCTCCATAGCGGAACCGACGCAGGAGTCGGCGGGCGAGATGATGAAGCATCCCAAGGTGCGCCTCGTGGTGGTGACGGGGGGGGGCGGCGTGGTGAAGGCCGCCATGAACAGCGGCAAGAAGGCGATCTGCGCGGGCCCCGGCAACCCGCCGGTGGTCGTGGACGAGACGGCGGATATCGCCAAGGCGGGCAAGGATATCGTCGCCGGCGCCTCCCTCGACAACAACATCATCTGCGTGGACGAGAAGGAGGTGATCGCCGTCGAGTCCGTCGCGGACCGCCTGAAGGCCGAGATGAAGGCGCACGGGGCTCACGAGCTCGCCGGGCGCGACATCGAGCGCCTGACGAACCTCGTCATCAAGCAGCGCAACGCCCCGCCGCACGAGAGCGTGGTGGAGAAGAAGTGGGTCGGGAAGGACGCGGCGGTGATCCTGAAAGAGCTCGGGATCGGCGCGCCGCCCGAGACTCGCCTCGTGCTGGTGGACGTCGGGCGGGACCACCCGCTCCTCTGGACCGAGCAACTGATGCCGGTCCTGCCGATGACGCGGGCCGGGAACGTGGACGAGGCGATCGACCTCGCCCTCGAGATGGAGCACGGCTATCGCCACACCGCCTCGATGTTCTCCCGCAACATCGAGAAACTCTCCAAGATGGCGCGGCTCGTCAACTGCTCGATCTTCGTCAAGAACGGCTCAAACGGCTGCGGTCTCGGCCTCGGCGGGGAGGGATACACCTCCTTCACGATCGCCAGCCCCACCGGCGAGGGGCTCACCTCGGCCAAGGACTTCACACGCGTGCGCCGCTGCACGCTCGTGGATTACTTCCGGATCGTGTGAACGGCCCCGTCGCCGCGGCCGGGCACGCGCCCGGCGTCCGCCCCCTGTTGCCATGACGACGCTCGTTGAAAAAGTGAAAAGGGCCGGTGTGGTCGGGGCCGGCGGCGCCGGCTTCCCGAGCTGGAAGAAGATCGACGCCGGCGTCGACTGCGTCATCGCCAACGGCGCCGAGTGCGAGCCGCTCCTTCACAACGACCAGCACCTGATGGCCCGCGAGGCGGCGCGCGTGGTGAAGGGGATGGAGCTCGTCATGAACTCCACCGGCGCTAGGGAGGGGATCGTCGGCCTGAAGGAGAAGTACCGGGACGCGGTCGCCGCCTTCCGGCGCGCCCTCGCCGGGAAGGACCATATCCGGATCGCATTCCTCGAGAACGCATACCCGTCCGGGGACGAGTTCGTCATCGTCTACGAGACGACCGGCCGCGTGATCCCGGAGGGGGGGCTCCCGCTCGACGTCGGGGTCGTGAACAGCAACGTGGAGACGTTCCGGAACATCGCCCTGGCCGAGGCGGGGGAGCCGGTCACGTCGCGCTACGTCACCGTGGCCGGCGCTGTCCGCCGCCCCGTCGTTCTCGAGGCCCCGATCGGGACCGCGTGGCGGGATCTGATCGACGCCGCGGGCGGCCCCACGGCGGACGACTACGCCTTGATGCTGGGCGGGCCGATGATGGGCAAGCTCTCCTTCGATCCCTCGCAGCCCCTGACGAAGACGACCGGCGCCGTCCTGGTTCTACCCCGCGGCCACGCCCTTGTCCGCAGACGCGCGGTGCCGTTCGGCCGGAGCCTGCACGCCGTGCGGGAGTTCTGCTGCCAGTGCAACCTGTGCACGATGATCTGCCCGCGCTACCTCCTGGGGCACGACCTCCACCCCCATCTGATCATGCGATCCGCCCTCTTCGGCCTCCCCTTCCCGGAAGGGAAGGGGGAAACCTCGGCGGTGCTCTGCTGCGAGTGCGAGTTGTGCGGGCTCTACATCTGCCCGATGAACCTGCCGATCGCGCGCGTCAACGGCAACATCAAGCGGAACCTGAAGGCGTTGGGGTGGGAGGGGAGAAAGAGGGGAACGACCCCGGTGCCGCGCCTTCTCCGCGAGACGACCCGTATCTCGACCGACCGCCTCGTCGCCCGGCTCGGCCTGCTCCCGTACAACGTCAAGGTCCCGTTCAGCGAGAAGAGGCCCTCCCCCGCGCGCGTGGCGATTCCGCTGAGGCAGAACGTGGGCGCGGCCGCCGTGCCGTGCGTGAAGGCCGGGCAGAGGGTGAAGAAGGGGCAGCTCATCGCCGAGATCCCGGATGGGAAGCTCGGGGCGCGCCACCACGCCAGCATCGCCGGCGTGGTGAAGGAAGTGAAGGACGCGATCGTCATCGTCGCGGCGTGAAAGGCTTCCCCACGGGAGGGCGGGGGGCGCTGTAATAT
>CALLYX010000419.1 GCA_937858775.1 uncultured bacterium
GTGATCGTGGACGCTCTGTACGGCACGGGACTGCGCGGCGAGATGCCCAAAGAGGCACGCGGGTTCGTCAGGGCCATAAACTCATCCGACGCGCAGGTTGTTGCGGTTGACATCCCGTCGGGCGTGAACGCGGACACGGGCAAGACCTGCGAGGACGCTGTGTACGCCGACGTGACCGTTACGTTCGCGGCGCTGAAGCCGGGGCTGCTGATGTATCCGGGCGCCAGTTTCGCGGGGGAGGTGGTGGTTGCCGACATCGGCATCCCACCGGCGCTCGTAAACATGAACGCCGAGCGGGCGCGGTGCATCATCACGGCCGACGAGGTCGCGGCGATCATCGGCAACAGGATGCCGGATTCGCACAAGGGCAGTCACGGACATGCGGGGCTGTTTGCGGGATCCACGGGGATGGTGGGCGCGGCGGCGATGTCGGGCGAGGCGGCGGCGCTTGCCGGGGCCGGGCTGACGACGGTGGTGACGCCGGGCGGGCAGTATCCGATACTCGCCGCCCGCACGAGCGCCGAGTGCATGACCCTGCCCATCGGGGCGGGCGACGCGTTCTGCGCGGAAGACGTTGATGCAGCTATTGGAGCGGCATCGCGCTTTGACGCGGTGGCCATCGGCTGCGGCATCGGGCGCTCGGAGGGGACGCAGGAGTTCGTGCGGCAGCTTGCCGCCAGGCTGGAACGGCGCTTCGTGATAGACGCGGACGGGCTCTGGGCGCTCGGACGGGACGCGGCCGAGATTCTGTCGGAGGCCGCCGACCGCGTGGTATTGACGCCCCACCCCGGCGAGATGGCGCGGCTGCTCGGAACTGACGTGGTATGGGTACAGTCGAACAGGTTGGAGGCAGCCGAGCGCGCGGCCGGTGAGTTCGGCTGTGTCTGCGTGCTGAAGGGCGCCCGCACGATTGTGGCCCACCCGTGGGGGGAAACGTTCTTCAACCTCACGGGCAATCACGGTCTGGCGAAGGGCGGCTCGGGAGACGTGCTGACAGGCATCATCGTGAGCTTCCTGGCGCAGGGCATTCCGCCACTGGACGCGGCGGTCGCGGGCGTGTGGGCGCACGGGCGCGCGGCGGATTTCGCGGCGGAGGGCCGCGCGAAGCGCACGATCAGCGCTCCCGACACGGCGGCGGCGCTCTCGGAAGTTTTCAGACTGCTGGGCCGGGACTGACAGGGAGGACCGGCTGGAAGGTACAATACCCTCGTATATCTGACACCGGCGGTTCGTATGCCGGTTGGGCCACGAACGGAGGCGCACATTGGCAAGTCGCATCAAGCTTCTGATTCTCGCGCTGGCAGTGCTGCTGGCGCTGCCGCAATGCGCGGCATACACACAGGAGGCGGACAAGAAACCGGCCGCCGCCAGGCCTGCTCCCGAGGCCGCGAAGCCGGAGGCGGCTCCGACCCTGTCCCGAAGGACCTCCCCCGTCCCGCATCCCATGAGGCGCGCCATCTCGCCGGGGTGGGGTGTGAGGATGACGGGGGCCGCCGCGCGCCCCAGGGTGGAGGAATCCTCCACGAGCGCGTTCAGCCCGTCTGCGTCTACGAGCATCGGGATCCGGAACGAGGCGACGAGGCCGCGCACCATCCCGGCCGTCTCCGGGCAGCGGGAGAGGCCGGGCCCGATCAGCGCGACGTCAAAGCGCCCCGACGCCCGCGACAACTCCTCCCCCGCCCCCTTCCCCAGGGCCCCGCCCGGGGTTTCAGGGAGCGGAAGCGTCATCGCCTCGGTGAGCTTTGCCGCGATGACCGGGACGAGTGAGCGCGGCGCCGCGACCGTCACGCGCCCCGCCCCCGAGCGCAGCGCCCCCGCAGCGGCCAGGCACGCCGCCCCCGCCATCCCCGTGGAGCCCGCCACGATGAGCAGATGGCCGTAGTCGCCCTTGTGCGACTGGCGCGCGCGCGGGGGGAAGAGGGCGTACAGGTCCTGCTCCACGACCAGCTCCCCCTCGCCCCCGACGGCGCCGAGCAGGTCCCCGGGAATGCCGATATCGGCCACCCGGATCCTCCCGCAATGCTCCGGGCCGTCCGCGGAGACCATCCCCTTTTTCGGAAGCCCCATGGCTACGGTGGCGGAGGCCCGGACGGCGACGCCGCAGACCGCCCCGCTCGTCGCGTCCAGGCCGGAGGGGAGATCGATGGCGATCGTGGCCGCGCGGAGGGAGCGTATCAACCGGATGGCCTCGGCGAGGTGCCCGGCGACCGTTCCGGACACCCCGGTCCCCAGTATTCCGTCGACGACGACGTCGAACGAGCCCGCCGCCTCCCGCTGGGCGTCGAGCTCCGCGGCCGTCTCGGCGGAGACGACCTCCCCCCCGGCCCCCTCGACCCTCCTGAGGTTCTCGAGGGAGTCGCGGGAGACGTCCCCCCTACGGGCGAGGAGTATCGTCCTGGTCGTGATCCCGTCCGACTGGAGGTGCCTCGCCGCCACGAAGGCGTCACCCCCGTTGTTCCCCTTCCCCGCGAAAAGGAGGACGCGCGGGCGGAGCCGCCCCGCGCGTATCATCCCGGCCGCGCAGCGCGCCACGGCGGCCCCCGCGCGCTCCATCAACCCGAGGGAAGGGACGCCGCGGCCGACGATGGCGGCGCGGTCGAGCTCCCTCATCTGCGCGGCGGTGACGAGTTTCATGCCTTCGGTTTCAGCGCGGGGATACGGGTTTCGCGGGCCGGCGCGGGCGATCAGAGGCGCCCGGGGCCCATGCGGATGAGATCCTTCATCTCCCGAACCGCCCTATCGAGGCCTACGAGGACCGCCCGGGAGATGATGCTGTGGCCGATATTCATCTCCTCGAGGCCGGGGAGCGCGAGGACAGGCCGCACGTTCCAATATGTGAGGCCGTGGCCGGCGTTGACCCGGAGGCCCTCCCTGGCCGCCAGCGCCGCCATGGCGGAGAGCTTCTCGAGCTCCTCCCGGCGGGCCCCCTCGCCGCGGGCGTCGGCGTATCGCCCGGTGTGGAGCTCGATGAACTCGGCCCCCGCCCGGGCCGCGGCCAGGACCTGCCGCTCCACCGGGTCGATGAAGACGCTCACGATGACGCCGGCCCCCCGCAGGCGCTTCACCGCCGCGGCTATCCTCGCGCTGTTTCCAGCGACGTCGAGCCCACCCTCGGTGGTTACCTCCTCGCGTTTCTCCGGCACGAGGCAGGCGTGGTCCGGCCCGACGCGCGCGGCGAACGCCACGATCTTCGCCTCGACCGCCATCTCCAGGTTCAGGCGCGTCCGCACGGTCCTACGGAGGATCTCCACGTCGCGCTCCTGGACGTGCCTGCGGTCCTCCCTGAGGTGCACCGTGATCCCGTCCGCCCCGGCGAGCTCGCACAGCGCCGCGGCGGCGACCGGGTCCGGTTCGACGGTCCGCCGCGCCTGGCGCACCGTGGCCACGTGGTCGATGTTGACGCCGAGCTTTATCATTCCACCCCCCCCCGCCAGTAATGTATCACACCGCCTCGCGCCGTTGCAACGGGGCTCGGGCTGCGATATAATCCGGCGCCGGGGGACGAAGATGCGCGAGAGGTGGACGTCGCGGCTGGGGATCATCATGGCCGTCGCCGGCTCGGCGATCGGCGTCGGGAACTTCCTCCGATTCCCCTCCCAGGCGGTCCAGAACGGCGGCGGCGCCTTCATGATCCCCTACTTTGTGTCCCTCTTCCTCCTCGGCATTCCGTTGATGTGGATCGAGTGGGCGATCGGCCGGTACGGCGGGATCTTCGGGCACGGCACCGCGCCGCTCATCTTCAACCGGCTCTGGCGGCACCGCGTCGCGAAATACTTCGGGGCGATCGGCGTCTTCGGACCGCTCGCCATCTTCATCTACTATCTCTACATCGAGAGCTGGCTGCTCGGCTACTGCCTCTGCTCCGCCACGGGGACGCTGGGGGCCATCTCCAGCAAGGGCGAGATGCTGAGCTTCCTCCGGCGCTACCAGGGGATCGGGGGACGCGGGCCCCTCTTCCTCGTCTCCTACATCCTCTTCCTCCTGACCTTCGCCATCAACTTCGGGGTGGTGTACCGCGGCGTCAAGAGGGGGATCGAGAGGCTCTGCAACGTCGCGCTCCCCTTCCTCTTCCTGTTCGCGATCGTGATCGTAGTCCGCGTGCTTACGCTTCACGCCCCCGATCCGGCCCGCCCGGAGCGGAATATCGTCAACGGCCTCGGTTTCCTCTGGAACCCGGACCTCTCAGCCCTTCGGAGCGCCAAGGTGTGGATGGCAGCGGCGGGCCAGATCTTCTTCACGCTGAGCGTGGGGATCGGGGTCATAATCACGTACGCGAGTTATCTCTCCAAGGGGGACGACATCGTCCTCTCGGGCCTCACCGCCTCGTCGCTCAACGAGGTCGCCGAGGTGATCCTGGGGGGTACGATCGTGATCCCGCTCGCCTTCGCCTTCTTCGGCGGGGACGGGGCGCGGGATGTCGCGCGGGGCGGGGCGTTCAACATCGGCTTCATCGCCATGCCCCTCATCTTCTCGAGGATGGCCAACGGGGAGGCGTTCGCCGTCCTCTGGTTCCTCCTCCTCTTCCTCGCCGGCATCACCTCCAGCATCTCCCTCCTCGAGCCGACCATCGCCTTCCTGAGCGACGACCTGAAGATCTCCCGCCGGAAGGCCATCGTCGTCATCGCCGCGGCGACGTTCATCCTCTGCCAGTTCCCGATCTTCTTCATCGAGCGCGGGGTGATGGACGACATCGACTTCTGGGCCGGGTCGTTCTTCCTGGTGCTCTTCGGCGCCGCGGAGTGCGTGATCTTCATCTGGGTCTTCGGCATCGATAAGGCGTGGGACGAGATCCACCACGGTGCGGGGCTCCGCATCCCGCGCTGGTACAAGCCCGTGATCAAATACGTGACCCCGACGTTCCTCCTCCTCATCCTGGGATTCTGGTTCTTCCAGCAGGCGGTCCCGACCTTCCGCATGGACGGGGTGCCGCCCGGGAACGCCCCCTACATCTGGGCGACGCGGATCGGGCTCTTCCTGATCTTCGGCTCCATCGCCCTGCTGGTCAGGAAGGCGCAGCACGGGAGCTTCAGGGGGAGACGATGACGGCGGCCGGCTGGATCTTCATGGGGTTGTCGTGGGGGATCATCATCGGGCTGGCTGCGTTCTGCGTCCGCCGCGCGCTGAAGGCGCCGTTCGAGGATCTGTAGGCGGGGGGCTAAGGGCGCACGGGTCAGGCGGCGCCGATCTGGCGCACGATCTCATCGGCGATGTCGCGGGCGAGGGCTTCGATCTGCTTCTGGTTTTCCCCCTCGATCATGACGCGGGCGATATTCTCGGTCCCCGAGTAGCGGACGAGGACGCGGCCGGCGGGGCCGATGGCCTTCTCCGCCGCCCTGATCTTCCTGATCACCGCCGGGATCTCCTCGAACCTCTTCCTGCGCTGGACGTCTATGTTGAGGAGGACCTGCGGGAACTTCTTCACGCTCCTCCGGAGCTCCGAGAGCCGCTTCCCCTTGGCGCGCATGATCCGCAGGACCTGCAGGCTCGTGATCATCCCGTCCCCGGTCGTTGTGTGCTCTCCGAAGATGATGTGCCCGGACTGTTCGCCGCCGATCGCCGCCTTGTGCCTCCGCATCTCCTCCATCACGTAGCGGTCGCCGACCTTCGTACGCAGGATGGCCACGCCGTGCTCCCCCAGGGCGCGGTCCAGGCCGCAGTTGCTCATGACGGTGGACACGACGAGGTTCCCGTTCAGGGCGCCGCCTTCCTTCATGTCGATGGCGCACATCCCGATGATATGGTCCCCGTCCACGATCTCCCCCCGCTCGTCGGCCATGATCACGCGGTCCGCGTCCCCGTCAAGGCTGATGCCGAGGTCCGCACCGTGCCGGATCACCGCCTCGCTCACCACCTCGGGATGGAGGGAGCCGCAGCCGCGGTTGATGTTCGTGCCGTCGGGCGCGGCGTTGAGCACCGTCACCACGGCCCCGAGCTCGAAGAGGATCCGCGGGGCCACCTTGTAACCGGCCCCGTTGGCGCAGTCCAGGACGATCTTGAAGCCGTCGAGGACCATCCCGCGCGGAAACGAATTCTTGACGAACTCGACGTACCTCCCCTGCGCGTCGTCGATGCGGTACGCCTTGCCGACGTCGAGTGCCGTGGGACGGATCGCGTCGAGCTCCCCGCTCGCGATCAGTTCCTCCATCTTCTTCTCCTTGCTGTCCGGAAGCTTGCAGCCGTCGCGGGAGAAGAACTTGATGCCGTTGTCCTCGTACGGGTTGTGGGAGGCGGAGATCATGATTCCCGCGTCCGCCCTCAGCGAGCGGGTTATGTAGGCGGTGCCGGGGGTGGGGAGCGGCCCGATCAGGAGGACATCCGCCCCCATCGAGCAGATCCCGGCGACGAGCGCGTTCTCGAGCATGTAGCCGGAGAGGCGCGTGTCCTTGCCGATCACGATCGTGTGCCGGCGCTCGGCGTTCTTGAAGATATAGGCCGCGGCGCGGCCGAGCTTCACCGCGGTCTCCACGGTCATCGGTTCCGTGT
>CALLYX010000420.1 GCA_937858775.1 uncultured bacterium
CCTCGATCCTGGGCCAGAAACCGGCCCAGTAATCCGGGCCCGGGTCCGGGGCCTTCGCCTCGCCCAGGAGCTCGCGCACGCGGCGGAGTTCGGAGCCGGCGGAGGCGCAGGATGGGCATTCGCGAAGATGGCCCTCCAACGCGCGGCGGGAACCGCCGTCAAGGGCGCCGTCCAGATGATCCGAAAGCAACTTCCCCGCTTCCCGGCATTTCACGATAGCCCCCGCTGCGGCCGCGCCCCTACCCGATGAAATCCTTCAGTTTCCGCTGCATCCTGGCCCTGGCGTAGTGAAGCCTCGACCGCACCGTGCCGATCGGACAGCCGAGTATCCGGGAGATCTCCTCGTGCGGCACTCCCTCGATGTCGTGGAGCACCAGCACAGCGCGGTGCCTCGCGGGAAGCTCGGCGAGGCCGCCCGCCACCGCCCTCCGCAACTCCGCCGCGCCGGCCTCGCCGGCTCCGTCCGGGGGGCCTTTCCGAGCGGCCGCCAGCCGCCGCTCCGCCTCCTCGATCGACCAGTCAAGTCCGAGCTCGCCCCTCCTCGACTTCCTCCGCAGTAGGTCGAGGGCGCTGTTTACGGCGATCCGGTAGAGCCACGTGTAGATCGCCGACTGCCCCTCGAAATCGCCGAGCTTCCGGTACGCCTTGATGAACGTCTCCTGCGCGACGTCGTCTGCATCGCCGTGATTCCCAGTCATCCCCCGGGCGATGCCGTACACCCTGCCCCGGTAGCGCTCGACGAGCCCCCTGAAGGCATTGCGGTCTCCGTCCTTCGCCCGCCTTACAAGCTCGCCGTCAGACGCCGCCATGGCCCCGCCGCCTCCTGAAGCTCCGCCGCCGGAGGCATTAGTCTACTATAAAACCGCGAGGCCGGACACGGGGATAGGCCTTCCCCTTTTCCCGATCTCCCTCCCGCGGAAGGGGAATCGGCCGGGCGGGCCGCGTGAAAGGAGAGCATGCCGCGGACGCGGCATATCACGTTCAAACCCGCCCGGCCGGGTATTTCCCGGGCGCCGACTTTCCCCCTTTCCGAACTGTTTGACGACCCGGGCGGCGGGGCGTTCAAAAAAGTTCCGTCCCGCGCGGCCCGCCCCCTGTGCGAGGGGGGATGCGCGGTGCGGGCGGATGGGAAAGGGAACGGGCCGGACCACGGGGACGGCGTTTTCCGCCGCGGACCCGCGGCCCGGCCCACGCTTGAGGGGGGCTACTTCTGGAGATCGCCTACCAGCGCATCCTCCGCGTCGTAGAGCATCTCCT
>CALLYX010000421.1 GCA_937858775.1 uncultured bacterium
CGGCCCCGGGCGCGGAGGCCGTGGCGGGCAGGGTGGCCTCTGCGGCCCTCGACGGTTTCACGGGCCCCGTCCCGAACCTGATCCGCTCCCGGATGCAGTATTTCAACGAGGGGCTCGACGCGGGCGAGGCCGCGCTCGCGTACGCCCTCCTCTCCGGCGGAGAAACCGCGGACGTGGCCGCGGATGCCTTCGTCGTGCAGATCGCGCTTCTCCGTTCGCTCTTCCCGACCGAACGCACCCCCTACATGGCGTACCGCATCGGCGTCCTCGCCCGGGGCCTGATCGACATGAGCTTCCCGCTCCCCCCATGGGGGCCTATCCAGGATTCACGGATCAGGGAGCGGTTCCTGGCGGATATCGAGGCCCACCCGGCCGATCTCGCCGCCCGGCCCGCGGCCGCGAAGACCCTCTCCAATCCGGCCCGTGAGCTCAGGGGATCCTTCGATCGCGGGGCCGGCTGGACCGGGCCGGTGAGAGCGCAATACCGCGCGGGGCGTGGCTACAATATCGTCGTGCGGCAGGCGGCGGCCGGCAGCGCGCAGACCGCGTCATCCCTCGTGCGCGATCTCCTCGCGACGATCGGGTCGGAGCGGAAGGGGCGGGCGGCCGCCGGGGCGCGGGACGCGTACTACGGCGACGCATGCGGATTTTATCTCCGGCGCGGCATGCGGGGAGAGGCCGCCGCCGCGTATCGGATGATCGCCGGGCGGGCGCACCCCCCCCGGTTAGAGACGGTCGAGGAGGCCGTGGATGAGTACGGCCGCGTACGGCGGCTTCTCGCCCTCGAGGCGGCGCTCAAGGACGGCGGCGTCGATATCCCGTCTTCCACGGCTGAGGCGCAACGGCAACTCTACCTGGAAGGCCTCGCCGCCTTCACGGCGCGCAGCGTCGAATCGGGATGGAAGGAGAGCGCCCGGACCGCCCTGGCCATTCTCCTGCGCGAGGGGTACCGGCCTGACAGGACGCTCGCGGCTGTCGCCGCCCTCTACGGCCTTGGCGGGCTGAGGGATATGGACCTGCAGGAGAACGCCTGGCGGGTCTACCGCGAGGCCAACCGGCTCGAGGCGGTCGCGGCCAACGCCAGGGTGGCGGGGAAGCCGTTCGCCGCGAACGACGCGCTCATGAGGGCCGCGGCGCTCTACGCGGCGATTCCGGAGGGCGCGGGGGGGATCTGGAAGTCGAGCCGGCTCAGGATCGGGCAGGTCTCCGCGGCGATGCGGGAGATACCGCCGGAGGCCCTCGCCTCGGAGGAGCTCTTCCGGACGGCCGTCGGTTCCATCACGGAGGGGGAGATAGACGCCGCGGCGAGGGCCCTCGCCATGAGCGAACGTTTCGCGCCCGGCGACCGCGCTGTACAGGACGCCGCGCGCGAGGCGGAGGCGATCAGGCTCTTCTCCGGCGGCAGGGAGTTGTACGAGGCCGGGAAGTACGGGCCGGCGGCCAAGAAGTTCCGCGCGATCGTGGAGAGGCACCCGCGGAGTCCGCTCGCGAAACAGGCGCAGCGGATGCTGGATCTCGACGCGCGGCGGAAGGCGGAACAGCGCGGGGCGCTCCTCCTGCTCCTGCGCGGGGCGTACGAGGCGTCGTTCGTGGACGACGCCTCGACGGACCGCAGTTTCGAGCTGCTGGCCAATTTGGTGGAGACGGACGGGCACTTGAAGGTGATCCGGCTGCGCCGGAATTTCGGGCAGACGGCGGCGCTTTCGGCCGGATTCCACGAGGCCCGGGGCGAGGTGATCGTGGCCATGGACGGGGACCTGCAGCACGAGGCGGGGGGTGGTTTCCTCCATGGCTATGTGGTGTTGTGTTTGTCGTGGTTCGCCATCGTACCGCCTCGGCGTCAGCGCGGGCACTGCCAGAGGGGCCAGAGCCCGATTTCGACCAAGACTGTCTCGCTTCGAAAACAGCTTCGTCCTGAATCGGGGTCTGACCCCTATGCTCAGGCCTGCGCGGTCTTGTCCATCAGCGCCAGCAGGGAGGCCAGCAGAATCAGGCCACCGCCGACCACGGTGCGCGAAGACCATTCGCCCGCGCCGAGCATCACCGAAGAGACACTTGCAAACACCACTTCGGACAGCATGATGAGCGAAGTGGCCGTGGCCCGCAGGCGCGCGGCCCCATATTGAAGTGCTAGATTTCCGATCAGCAGTGCCAGGCTGAGCAGCACTGCCAATCCGATCCATGTGCCGCCATGCGTGGGCGGCGCTGTGACCACGCCCAGTTGCATGCCAGCCAGCGCAGCGGCGCTGGACATGACCGCGCCGCCAACAAACATGGCTAGCGTTCGCGCGTCACCAGGAGTGTGGTTCAGCCGGCGCAGCAGCACATTGGTCAGGGCAAAGCAGAATCCACCCGTCAGCGCCAGCCAGTCCGTCATGCTGTCGGGAACAGGCCACGGCGACGCGGGTGTTTTGAGTACAACCACCAGGCCTGCCAACGCCAGCGCCAGGCGAAATAGTGACCCGACACCGGGTCGCTCGCGTAGCAGAGGCCAGGCCAGCAGCAGCACCCAGGCCACCAGCGTGACCGACGAGATGCCCAGGACGGCCC
>CALLYX010000422.1 GCA_937858775.1 uncultured bacterium
GTGCGATGCCGCGCAGGCGGCGATCTTCTCGGGGGGGCGCCTCGTGGCGGAGGGCCCCCCCGAGAAGATCGCCGCCTGCGCGGCATCGCACACCGGGAGGCATCTCAGGGGGTACCTGGAGAAGTAGCGCTGACCCCCCGCGGCGCGCGGGCCGGTCTTGCATATTGTCCGCCCCCCACCCCTGTGTTACTATCATGGAACGGCGCCACCCGGACATCGCGGCGGATCCCACGTGAAAATCATTCAGCGCTATATCGGCGGCCAGCTCCTCAAGACGTTCTCCATCTCCCTGGGCGTCTTCACCTTCATTCTCTTCATGGGGAACGTGATAAGGATCCTGGACATGCTCGAGCGCGGCGTGGCCGGGGGGCTTCTGCTCAGGCTCTTCCTGAGCTTCATACCGTACCTCCTCGTCTTCTCCATTCCGATGTCCATCCTCACCTCCTGCCTGCTCGTCTTCGGCCGCCTCTCCGCCGACAACGAGATCACCGCGATGCGCGCCTGCGGGATCAGCTACCGCAAGATCTTCCAGAGCGGGGTCCTGCTCGCCCTCGCCCTCGCCGCCGTCTCGTGGGTGGTGAACGCGTCGCTCGCCCCCCGGGCGCACTACGCCATCCGGAAACTGCGCAACCAGGTCGGGGCCCAGAGCCCGGCGGCGCTCCTCGAGCCCGGGGTTTTCATCGATTACTTCAAGCCGTACCAGTTTTACATCGGCTCCAAGGTCGGGAGCCTATTCAAGGACGTGATCATATACGAGAAACTCCCCGACGGCCGCGACCGCTTCCTCAAGGCCTCCCACGGGGAGATCGTCTCCGACGAGGCGCGCAGGATCGTCTTCAAGCTCTTCGACGGGACGATGGAGGAGCCGCCGAAGGAAGGGGAGAGCGCCTCCGTCTCGGCCACGTTCAAGACGTACATCGTGAAGATGGGGCTCGACGAGGAGGACGGCGGGGTGCCGAAGAAGATGGCCGACTACACCTTCGCCGAGCTCATCGCCAAGACCAGGCAGTGGAGGGCCCGGCTCGCGACGGCGCGGAGCCCGATCTACAGGCGCGACACGCTCCGCCGGATAAGCATCACGCTTACCGAGGCGAGCGAGCGGCTGGTCTACACCTTCTGCGTCATCGCGTTCGTGATGGTCGGGATGCCGCTGGGCATCGTCGCGCACCGCGGGGAGACCTCCGTCGGGGCGGCGATCAGCCTGGCCCTGGTGGGCCTCAACTACGCCTTCATCATCTGCGTGGAGGCGCTCCAGGAGCGGGTCTGGCTCTACCCGTTCGTCCTCATCTGGCTTCCCAACGCGGCGTTCGCGGTCCTCGGGCCGTGGCTCACGTGGCGCCTGGACAGGAGATGAGTCATGCCGAGGGTCAAGTTGATCGACCGGTATCTCATCCGCGAGTTCCTCATACCGCTCTGCTACTGCCTCGCGGCGTTCATGCTCATCTACGTCATCTATGACCTCTCCGCCCACCTCGACAACTACATAGAGGACCGGGTGCCGATGCGCTTCCTCTTCCACTACTACATGATCCAGATGCCGCTGGTCATGGTGCAGGTCATCCCCCTCTCCATCCTGCTCGCGATCGTCTACTGCGTCGGTGCGCTGAGCCGCCACAACGAGATCACCGCGATGAGGGCCACCGGCATCACCGTCTACCGGATCATGCTGCCGTACCTCTGCCTCGGCGCCTGCTTCACCGGCGTCATCTTCTACCTGAACGAGCGCCACGCCCCGAGGGCATACGAGGAGTCGAAGAAGTTCCTCGAGGACGCGAGCGGCAGGAGGGACGAGGAGAAGGGGAAGATGCGCCCGCTCGCCTTCTTCAACTCGAAGGAGGGGAGATCGTGGGCCGGGCAGTGGGGGCCGTCGGGGGGGGGGGTGCTCCAGGGCGTCTCCGTGCGGAGCTTCCGGAACGGCCAGGTGGTGGAGACGATCTCCGCGGCGAAGGCCTCCTACCTCGACCGGGAGTGGTGGTTCTTCGACGGCTCCATCCAGCGCTACGACTCGAAGGGGCGCGTCCGCGGGAACGAGGAGACGTTCGCCAAGCGCCGCTTCCCGTTCGGCGAGAAACCCGAGGATTTCCGGAGCAGCCAGAAGGAGTCGGTTTCCATGAACATCGGCGAGCTCTGGCGGAACATGGCCCTCTATCCGAAGGACTCCGAGATCTACGGCAAGAAGCTCGTGGATCTCCATTACAAGATCGCATTTCCGTTCGTCGGCATCACGATCGTCCTCATCGCGCTGCCGCTGTCGATATCCTCCACCCGCGGCGGGGCCGCGGGGAGCGCGGGCCTGAGCATCGCCCTCTGCATCTCCTACTACGTGGTGGGGATGGTGAGCCTGTCGCTCGGGCACGGGGGGCGCCTGCCCGCCTGGTTCGCGAGCTGGCTCCCCAACATCGTCTTCAGCGCGGCGGGGCTCGTGCTGCTTTACAGGAACAGGTAGCGACCGAGGGTGCAATGCATCACTCCCACTTTGCGCACCTCCATGTCCACAGCGAGTACAGCCTCCTCGACGGCGCCTGCCGGCTCGCGGCGCTGGTCGAGCGGGCCCGCGAGCTGAAGATGCCCGCCCTCGCCCTCACCGACCACGGCTTCATGGGCGGCGCCCTCGAGTTCTACGCCAAGGCGATGGCAGCGGGCGTGAAGCCGATCATCGGGCAGGAGATGTATATCGCCCCGGGGCGCCGCACCGAGCGGAAGGCGTCCGGGATAAAGGACGCATCGTACCACATCCTCCTCCTGGCCAAGGATATCCAGGGATACCGCAATCTCCTCGCCCTCTCCTCCCGCGCGCACCTCGAGGGGTTCTACTACAAGCCCAGGATCGACAAGGAGCTCCTCGCCTCCATGAGCGGCGGCCTGGTTGGGGCGAGCGCATGCCTCAAGGGGGAGATCGCGGCGCTGATCCTGAGGGGGGATCTCGCCGGGGCCGAGCGCGCCGCGGGCGAGTTCAAGGAGATCTTCGGCCCGGGCGACTTCTACCTCGAGCTGCACAACCACGGCATCGAGGAGCAGAAGCGGGTGAACCGCGAGCTCCCAGGGATCGCGCGGCGCGTCGGGCTGCCGCTCCTGGCCACGAACGACGTCCATTACATGCGCCGCGATGACGCCCTCGCCCACGAGGTCCTCCTCTGCATCCAGACGGGGAAGACGCTCCTCGACGAGCAGCGCATGAAGCTCTCCACCGGGGAGTTCTACTTCAAGTCGCAGGAGGAGATGGCCGCGGCGCTCGGCGAGTTCGAGGGCGCGCTCGCCCGCACCATCGAGGTCGTCGAGAAGTGCACGCTGGAGCTCAACTTCAAGGACGAGAAGGGGGCGCAGATCTACCGGATCCCCGACTATCCCCCGCCGGCGGGGAAGGGGAGGATGGAGTATCTCCGCGAACTGTGCCGCGACGGGATAGCGCGCCGCTACCCCGGGACGCCCCCCGAGGTGATGCAGCGCCTCGACCGGGAGCTCAAGGTGATCGAGCGGATGAACTTCGAGAGTTACTTCCTGATCGTATGGGATTTCATCAACTGGGCGCGCCGGCAGGATATCCCGGTCGGCCCCGGGCGCGGCTCCGCCGCCGGCTCGATCGCCGCGTACGCGCTGGGGATCACGGACATCGATCCGCTCAGGTACAACCTCCTCTTCGAGCGGTTCCTGAACCCGAACCGCGTGACCATGCCGGACATGGATATCGATTTCTGCTACGACCGGCGGGGGGAACTGATCGGCTACGTGAGCGAGCGCTACGGGCACGAGAACGTCGCCCAGATCATCACCTTCGGGCGGATGAAGGCGAAGGCGGTGATACGCGACGTCGGGCGCGTCCTCGGGATGCCGTACGGCGAGGTGGACGCGATCGCCAAGCTCGTCCCCGCCGACCCCAAGATCACCCTCGCCGAGGCGATAGATACGGAGCCCGAGCTGAAGCGCCTCAAGGAAAAGGACGAGCGGGTCGCCCGCCTCATGGACCTCGCCTTTTCCATCGAGGGGCTCGCCCGCAACGCCTCCACGCACGCCGCCGGCGTCGTGATAGCCGACCGGCCGCTCACCGACTACCTCCCCCTCTGCCGCGGCACCAACGACGAGCCGATCACGCAGTACGCGATGAAATCCGTCGAGGAGATCGGGCTCCTCAAGATGGACTTCCTCGGCCTGCGCACCCTGACCGTCCTGCACAACGCCCTGCAGATCATCAAGCACACGCGCGGCACGGCGATCTCCTGGGACGATATTCCCCTCGACGACCCCGCCACCTTCGATCTCCTCAACCGCGCCGACACGGTGGGGGTCTTCCAGCTCGAGAGCGGCGGGATGCGGGACCTCTCGAAGAAGATCGGGCTGGACCGGTTCGAGGACCTGATCGCCCTCCTCGCCCTCTTCCGCCCCGGGCCGATGCGGATGCTCGACGACTATGTAAGGCGCAAGCACGGCGAGACGAAGATCACCTACATCCATCCGGGGCTCGAGCCGATACTCAAGGACACCTACGGCGTCATGCTTTACCAGGAGCAGGTGATCCAGCTCGCCCACGAGATAGCCGGATTCACCCTCCCCCAGGCCGACAACCTCCGCCGCATCATGGGGAAGAAGATCGTCGAGCAGATGGCGAAACAGCAGGAGGCGTTCGTGCGGGGGGCGGTCAGGAAGGGGGTGAAGAAGGCGGTCGCCGAGCAGATATTCGAGATGGTTTCCCGCTTCGCCGAGTACGGCTTCAACAAGTCGCACAGCGCCGCGTACGCCCTGATCGCCTACCGGACCGCCTACCTCAAGGCCAACTACCCGGTAGAGTACATGGCCGCGCTCCTATCGAGCGAGATCAACAACACCGACAAGATCGCCGAGTATATCGCCGAGTGCGCCAGGATGCGGATCAAGATCCTCCCCCCCGACGTGAACGAGAGCTTCGCCCGGTTCACGGTGGTCGGCGACGCCATACGATTCGGACTCGCCGCGGTCAAGAACGTCGGCGGTTCCGCAGTCGATTCGATCCTCGAGGCGCGTAAGAAGGGCGGGAGGTTCACGAGCATCTTCGACTTCGGCTGCCGCGTGGACTCCCGCCTGGTGAACAAGAAGGTCTTCGAGAGCCTGATATGCGGCGGGGCGTTCGACAGCCTCGGCTTCAGGCGGGCCCAGCTCATGGCCGGCGTCGAGAGGGCCATCGAGAGGGCGGCGGAGGCCCAGCGGGACCGCAGGCAGGGGCAGGGGTCGTTCTTCGACGTCCTGGAGGGCCCGCGGGTCGGAAATGGGGCGGGAGAGGAGTTGCCCGACGTGCCGGAGTGGCCGGAGAACCGGCTCCTCGCGCAGGAGAAGGCGCTCCTCGGTTTCTACGTGAGCGGCCACCCGCTCGCCCGCTTCGGGGGGGAGATCAGGAGGTTCGCCACCGCGAGCACGGAGACGCTCTCGGCGGAGAAGGACGGGGCGACGGTGAAACTCGGTGGCATCATAGCGAAGGTCCGCGTCACGTTCACGCGCAGGCAGAACAAGAAGATGGCGGTGGCGGTGCTCGAGGACCTCGACGGTACGGTAGAGATCCTCGTCGTCCCCCGCGTCTACGAGCAGGCTGCGCCGCTGATCGTGGAGGAGGCGGCGGTCCTCGTCACCGGGAGGGTGAGCGCCGAGGGGGACAACCCGAAGGTCATCGCCGACGAGATCATGCCGCTCGAGGAGGCGCAGCAGCGCTGCACGGCGGCGATGTACGTGACCGTCCATCTCTCGGACATCGAGCGCGGGAAGCTGGACGAGCTGAAGAACCTGCTCGAGGGCGCGCCGGGGGCCTGTCCGGTGTTCCTCGACTTCGCCTCCCCGACGGGGGAGCGGGTGCTGATGAAGACAGGGCGGCAGTTCCGCGTGACCCCCTCCCGGGAGCTGGTGCGGGGCGTCGAGACGGTGCTGGGCGAGTCGAGCGTGCGGCTGACGGCGTGACGGCGGGGGGGGGGCATATCCGGTGAGGGTCGCCGTCATAGGTCCGTCGGATATCGGGCGCGTCGCACGCGCCGCGGGCGCGGACCCGGGCCGCATCGAGGCGGCCGCGGCGGAGGCGGGGCGCCTTCTGGCGGCGGCCGGGCACGAACTCGTAGTCTGTCCCGACCGCGGCGTCCCGGTCATCGCCGCGCGCGCCTACCGGGCCGCGGGGGGAAGGCGGATCCTTGGGCTTATCCCCGCCTCCGGCGACTCGGCGCCCGGATCGATCAGCCGCGTCGAGCGGCACAGCGCCCTCTGCGACGAGGCGGACCGCTCCCTGACCTGGTACGAGCAGCACGCCCGCATTGTGCGCGACTCCGACGCCATGATCTGCCTCGGGCTCTCCTGCGGCACGGCCTGCGAGATCGCCTGGACGAAATGGACGAAGAGGATCCCGGTCTACGTCCTCGACGGGCTCGGGAGCGCGGTCCCGCCCGAGATCGGGGCGGAGACGGAGATCCGCCGCCGGGGCGCGCTCAGCGAAATCATCGCCGAGCTGGACGCCGGGAAATGACAACCCCGCGCGGGGCCGCTGGGATTCTCGGAGGCGCGCCGGTTCTCGCCGCCTTGTCCGGCCCCCCCGTTCGGACCGCGGGGCCGGTCAAGGCCCGCACGCGGGTGGATAGGGGCGCGTTGTCCAAGCCGTTCGCCGCCTTATTGCCCGGGGCCCGAGGTGCCGCATGCCGTTGAGCCAGGGGTTCTACGACCGGGCCTACACGGTCTTCTGGAAGACGTACCGCGTCGTCTTCAAGCTCTACTTCCGCTGGCAGGTGCACGGAGTGGAGAACGTCCCGCTCACCGGCGGGGCGATCCTCGCCGTCAACCACTCGAGCGCCCTCGACCCGCCGCTCGGCGGCGTCGGCCTGCCGCGTAAGATCTGGTACCTCGGGCGCGCGAGCCTCGTCAAGAGCCGCTTCACCGATTTCATCTTCAAGTGCCAGCACCTCGTCCCGATCACCCGCGGCGAAGCGGACCTGGGCGCGATGAAGCGGATCATCTCCCTCATCGCGTCGGGGGAGATAGTCCTCATGTTCCCCGAGGGGACGCGGAGCGCCGACGGGACGCTCGGCCCGGGCAAGGAGGGGATCGGGGTGTTCGTGCGGCACGCGAAGGCGGACGTCATCCCGTGCTACATCTCCGGGACGTGGCGCGCGATGCCGAAGGGGAGCGTGATTCCGCGCCCCGTGAAGATCAGGATCGCCTACGGCCCGATCATCCGCTACGCGGAGTTCGCCGACTGCCCGAAGGGGCGGCCCGGGTTCGCGGTGATCAGCGCCAGGATCATGGAGCGCATAGCCGCCCTCAAGAGAGAGATCGAGGGGTGAGCCGGCGCGGCCCGCTACGGGGCCAGCTGCTTCAGGATGCCCGCGGCGATCCGGGGGCCGATGGTGGGGATCTCGGCGAGCTTCTTCTCGGACGCCCTCCGAAGGATGGAGAGGGTCTTGTATCCCTCCCCGAACAGGCGCCGCGCGCGCACGCGCCCCACCCCCCTGAGGCTTACGAGCTCGAGCAACTCCTCCTTGATCCCGTAGGCGACCCGCCGGCGCAGGTCCCGGAGCGCCGGCTGGACCGGGGCGATGTCTAGGACCGAGGCGAGGCGCCCCGCCGCGTAGATCAGCCACTCCGCGCTCTCCACGAACCTGCGCACGTCGCCGGGCCCGACGCCGAAGCGCTCGCAGATCTCCTCCTCCTTCTCCTCCTCGATCCACGACTCGAGCATCCGGGCGGTCCGGATCGTCTTGAGGAACCGCTCGTGCTCCGCCATCCCGCCCCCGCGCGGCGGCGGGATGAGGAACTTGCTCCCCTCGACGTACGACTCCTCCTCGAGCTCGTCGTACGCCGCCCTCGTCAGGCCGAGGAGCGGCATGTCGGGGCAGCAGCAGGCGAGGTGGAGAAGCGCCTCCGGGCCGGGGGAGGCGGCCGCGGAGAGGCCGCGCCTGATGGTGAGGCCGGAGGATGGGTCGAGGTAGAGGCGCGAGACGACCGAGCCGAACGCGGTGGCGCGCAGCTCCTCGTCGGGCCGGGGGATGGAGCCGGGATCCTCGGATCCCCGGCAGCGCAACAGCCCCTCGTCGAGGAGAAAGCGGACGATCCGCCCGGCTTCCAGCGAGAGGCCGCGCACGTCCTCCTGCATGGAGAAGAAGGTGAGCGAGAGGAAATCCATGATCCCGGCCATCGTCGTTGCGTAGCCGGAGGAGACGGAGGCGAGGATGTGCGACGGGAGGGCGCCGCCCTCGCCGAGGCGCGAACGGAGGGGCTCGGCGGATGCGCGGATGTAATGCTCGAAGAGCAGGTCCCGGTCGCCGTCCTTCTTTGCTACGAGTATCGCCTCCCCCTCCTTGTCGTAGCCCGGCCTCCCCGCCCTTCCCGCGAACTGCTTGTACTCGAAGACCGGGATCGGGCGCTGGCCGAGCCCGGCCTCGTAGCGCCCCCAGTCCCGGATGACGACGCGCCGCGCGGGGAGGTTAACACCCGCGGCGAGCGTCGGCGTCGCGCAGATCGCCTTGAGCAACCGGCCGCGGAACGCCCCCTCGACGAGGCGCCGCTGCCCCGGGTGAAGCCCCGCGTGGTGGAACGACACCCCGCACCGGATCGCCTCCGCTAGCTCGGCGCAGAGGCGCGTCGGCTCCTGGAGGACAGTCCCCGCCTCGTGGGCTATCTCCCTGAGGGCCGCCCGATCTCCCGGCTTAAGCCGCCCCTCGACGTGGGGCGCGAGGGCCCGGGCTGCGGCCTGCGCGGAGCGACGCGAGTTCACGAAGACGAGGGCCTGCCCCCCCGCGTCCACGGTGTCGACGACGAGCGCCTGGGCCGGATTCGCCTTCGGGGCGATGAGCGACCGGGTGCTGTGGTCGGCGTAGCGGATCGTGGCGCCGTCGTAGACGCCCTCGAGAAGCGGCACCGGGCGCCAGTCGCTCGACACGAGGGCGGCGTTCAGCCATGCGGCGAGCTCGCGGGCGTTGCGCACGGTGGCGCTCAGGGCGAGCAACTGGAGCGCGGGGTTGACCTGGCGCAGGCGGGCGATGACGAACTCGAGCGTGGGGCCGCGGTCCGGATCGTGGATGTAATGGATTTCGTCCATGACGGCGACGGTGAGCGAGTCGCTGAGCCAGCCGGTGCGCATCCGCAGCAGCGAATCGACCTTCTCGGAAGTGGCTACGAGGATCTGGTGTTTGGCGAGGCGCGCGCCCGGCGCGTCGTACTCGCCAGTCGCCACGCCGACCGAGATGCCGAGCGGGCCGTACCTCTTCTTGAACACCTCGTGCTTCTCCGCCGCGAGGGCGCGGAGCGGGACGACGTAGATGCACCGCCCCCCCTCCTCGAGGATGCTCTTCACCATGCAGATCTCCGCCACGAGGGTCTTCCCCGCGGCGGTGGGGACGGCCATGAGGACGTTCTTCCCCTCGAGCAGGCCTGCGCGAACCGCCTCCGCCTGGGGCGGGTAGAGGGAGCGATATCCGGCGGCGGCGAGGGCCTCCACCAGCGCCCGGGGCGCCTTGTGCCTCGACTCGAGTTCGGAAAGTTTCATGAGAGGCGGTGACGAATGACGGCGCCGAAATGACGGAACGGCCGCCTGAACCCGGAGAAAGACGTAACGCGGAACCCGGGTGACGGGCGGCCGGCGCGAGACCAGCCGCCCCGCGTTCGGAAACGGTGCGCCATGATAGCATATCCGCCCGGTCCCGGGGGGCGCCGTCTCCATGCCTCCATCGGCCGCCCCCCCCGCGCCTCCGCCGGAACGACGCCCCGGCGCCCGGCGGCGTTCATCCATCGCGGCGCGCCGCGGTGCCACGAAACGGAGCGGACCGGACACGGGCCGGCGCCGGGGCGGGCGATGGAACGAGGCGCCGTCGAGTGTTCACGCAACATCTTCCACGCCATTGGGATGCGACCCAGAATGATCTGACCCGAAATGCGCCTGCGCCGCTCGCATGGCACGGTGTATGCTATTTTCCGAGGGGATGGAACAGGGGGCGGTTTCGTATAACGTTCCGGGAGAACAATGGCGGGGGAAACACCCCCATGATCGAAAGGAGGGGACAGGGATGAGAAAGCTGATCGCGGCGGTTATGGTGTTCGCGGTGTTGGCGGCGGCGGCGACGGGGGCGGTCGCAGGCGACAAGCTCAAGGTCAAGAGCGAGTATTACACCCCGTACGGCAAGGTAAAGGTGAAGCAGTACTACTATCCATGCGCATATCCGTACTACGGCTTCGCGCCCGGCTGCTATCCGTACCACTATAGCTACGCCCCCGGCTTCTATCCTCCGCCGGTATACTGCCCGCCGGCACCCGGGACATATTACAACCCGGCCCCGTACTACGGCGCCCCGTACAAGGTCAAGGTGAGCGACTGACGTACGGGAATCGGGGATGGCCGGCGAGGGGGGCGCGCCTACGAGCAGCCGTGGGTACAGATGTTGCAGATCCTGGCGAATAACAGAAAGCGCCGGTACCGCCGCGATTTCAGGTATTCCGCGATGCTCGACTTCCGGATATTGTCGAGCCTCCCGCCGGAAATGCAACCCCTCAGGTTGCCGTACGGGTCGACGAAGACGAACGCGGTGCTGTCGCAGATCCTCCTGATAGTGAGCGGATCGTCGTAGAACGCGCGCCAGTCGTCGAGGGTGCCCCGGACGGGGAGTATCCGGGGGTCCGCGGCCGCCATATCGAAGGCGAGGGCGGAGGCCCGGAGCAGCGCCGCCTTCTCCTCAGGGGAATACCGCTTCGCGCGCGCCTGGCGCCGGTAGTTCCGGAACGTAACCAGCGAATAATCGTGCCGCAACTGGATGAGGAGCTTGTCGAAGCCGATGTCGCCGAGCACGAAGCGCGCCGTCTTCGATAGCGAGCCGGCATTGATCGGCTGAAGTATCATAGCGGCCGCAAGCCGCGTCCCCGCGCGGAGTTCCGAGCGGAGTCGCGCGAGCGCCTTGCAATGCGGCGTGACGCGCGAGAAGACGTCGCCGCCGCGGATGGCGTTCATCTCCGACGCCTCCGCTGAGTCGTAGGACGCCAGGACCGTGTGCCGCGGATCGTCCATCAGGGCGAGGAGCCGCCGCCATAGCCCCTCCTCCCAGCGCAGTATGTTCGAGGCCAGGAATACCCTGTAGCCCATCCCGGCCGCGTCCTCGATGACCGCATCGAGGTGCGGGGCCAGGGTGGGTTCCCCTCCGCTGATCGTGAGATTCGCGAAGCCCAGGGCGCGGCCCGGGAGGAGCAGGCGGTCCCGTATCTCTTCGCGGTCGAGCAGTGGCGCCCCCGTCTCCCTGTGGTCCCGCGTGTTGCACATCGGGCAGGACATGTTGCACCGGTCGGTGATCTCGAGGTAGATCCCCTGCGGTGGGACGGTTTTCGCCCGAAGAAGCTTGTAGAGCCTCCATCGCAACGCGCTCACGCCCGTCGCGCCCCCCCTCCGCGCCCGTGGCCTTCCCTCGGTCATATCCTTCACCCGAAGACCATCGCCGCCCGCCGCGCCGTCCGGCGCGGAAGCGTCACGCGTCGCGCCCGGGCGCCCCCCGCCGCTTCCCCCGCGCCTTGAGCCGCCCGAGCCGGCTCTCGTGCAGCGGGCGCACGAGCGGGTAGATGAACGAATGCCTGATGGTGCGCTTCAAGAGCCCCACCGGCCCGAACCGCCATATCTTGACCGCCTGCCGCCGGAAAAAATTGAAATCCGGCGGATAGACCCTCAGGAATCGCGGCAGGGCCTGGACGCGCCTCTCCCCGAGCGCGATATCGTGCCAGAGGAGCCGGTCGTATCCGGAAAGAACGAGGGTCCCGTCGTAGAGCTGGAAGAGGCGGGTGAAATACCTGCGGTTCACGCAGAGCCGGGAGGGGGAGTTGTCCCCTATCCCGAAGAGCCCGAAATATTTCTCCTGCACGAAGAAGGCGTTGTAGTCGGTCATCGACACGAGGGCGTATCCCTTCTTCCGCGCGAGCCTCGTCAGGGAGAGTATCGACGACCCCTGCTTCAGGCGCATATCCCTGGGTTGCACGAAGTCGATATCCGGGGGGATCGTGAAGTTGTACTCGATAAGGACGACCCGGGGGGCGTAGCGTTCCATCGAATCCCATATATGGTAGTCGGCGCCGTCTACGTCGATGGAGATGAGGTCGAGGTCCGGGGGCACCGGCGTGGAGGAGAGGATGTTGTCGAGGGAATGGGGGCCGTCGATGGCCAACTTCGCGTTCAGGCAGATGACACGGGGGTTGCCCGTGTGCAGCCCGGCGAGCCGGGCGTAGTCGCGCGGATCCGCCTCGATCTGGACCCCGGACCAGCCGCGGTTGGCAAGGAGGTTGTACGTGTTGTTGTAGAGTATCCCGTTCCCCGCCCCGAACTCGACGCACCACCGGTTCGTCTCGCCGATGACGTCGAAGATCTTCTCTATGACGCCGTCCTCGCCGGACTGGGACGTCACATCCCTTCGGTGGAGGGAGAGCCAATCGCTCCCTTTTGCGGGCCCGTCATCTCCCCGGCGGTTCTCGTCCATCGCCTTCCCCTTCGACATGTCCGGCACGGGTGGAGTATATCACGCGGCCGCGAGAACCTCCATGAGGCCTGTATTCCCGGGAGCGCGGAGAACGCGGGGGCCGGACCTATCCGGCCCGTTCGGCGTGCGGGGCGGACCGCCGCCCCGGCGCCCGCCTCAAAATCCCTGCGCGAAAGGCCCCCGGATGGTATACTCCCCTTTTCGTCGGCCGGCGGCCGCTCCTCGACCCGGCGTGCCCCGCGGGCGGTATGCGCGCCCCCGGCGTCATTTCATATGACCGCGCTCAAAGACAAACTCAGCAGGAACGCCGGCTACACGTTCCTCGCGCACTTCATGAAGCTCGCGGTGGGCTTCGCCCTGCTCCCGTACATCGTCGCCACGATCGGGAAGGAGCGGTTCGGCCTCTGGGTGATCGTGGCGGTCGTCACCCAATATTGCGGCCTCGCCGACCTGGGGATCGCCCACCCGCTTTCCAAATATATCGCGGAGTTTTACACGAGGCGCGAACCGGGCCGTATCAACCAGGTGGTCACGACCGGCTTCGCCTTCTACGCCGCGTTCGGGATCGTCGTCCTGGCCGTCGTCTATTCGCTGACCGGCGCCTTCCTGAGGTTCTTCGCCCTGTCCCCGGATCTCTACCCCGACGCGGCCTTCGCCCTTAGGATCGGCGTGCTGATCTTCGTCCTCGAGCTCGCGTCGGGCTGCGTCACCTCCGTCCTGCGCGGGCTCCAGAGGATCGACGTGACGCGGAAGGTGCAGATGCTCTACGTGGCCGTCAACGCCGCCGGCACGCTGCTGGTTCTCAAGCTCGGCTACGGCCTCCGCGGCCTCTTCCTGAACGACCTCGCATGCTTCTTCGCCACCGCCGGTATAGAGATATGGATGTCCTTCGTCGCGTTGCCCACGCTGCGGATCGCGAGGCGGTTCATCTCGCGGGAGATGTTCGGACGCCTCTTCGGCTTCGGCATCCGCGTCCAGGTGGACCGTTTCTCGACGCTCGTGGGGTTCCAGTTCGACAAGATCCTCATCGGCTATATCCTCGCCGTGGGGATGGTGGCCTACTACGAGATAGGGGCCAAGGTGTCCTTCGCTCTCCGCCAGCTCGCCGTCCTCGTCTTCCCGATCCTCGTCCCGGCGTTCTCGGAACTGAGCGTGCGCCGCTCCAGGGCCGACATCCACGCCATCGTCATCCGCCTGACAAAGGTGCTCGCCTTCGCGGCGGTGCCGGGCACCGCGTTCGTGGTCTTCGCCGCCCCGCGCTTCATCGCCGCTTGGATGGGACCGGCCTACGCCCTCTCGGCCAGGACCACGCAGATCCTCTCCGTCGGCTACCTCACGAACATCCTGCCGCTGGTCATGGCCGCGGCGATGCAGGGGATGGAGCGGCCCCATTTCCAGATGTGGTACTCGATCATCTTCGCCGTTTTCAACCTCATCCTCAGCGTCATCCTGCTCCTGTGGGTCGGCTACATCGGTGCCCCCCTCGGGACCTGCATCGCGATGATCGCCTCCGCCGCCTATTTCGGCTGGGCCGCCCACCGCTTCTTCTTCCGCCTTCCGCTCCTCCCGGTCATCCGGGCCGTTCTCGCCGTGCCATGCGCCGCGAGCCTGATGGCGCTCATTCCGCCCATCATCGCCGACCACGCCCCGTTGCGCGTTCTCGCCTCCCGGTCCAGGACCGACAACCTTGCGGTGCTGGCCGTCCAAGGGGTCATGTTCCTGGCGGGCTATCTCCTCCTGGCCCGACTCTTTCCTTACTTCTCGCGCGAGGAAAGGGAGGAGATAGACCGGTACGTGCCGTGGGCGGCTGTCCTGCTGGGCCGCCGCCCCTGACCGGCGGGCCGCGCGGCGCGGCCCGGGGGAGGCGGGGGGGCGCATCGCGGATGCGAACGATCAAGGCGGGAGGGGTGCGTCCGTCTTCGCGCCCTTCGCCCTACGCGTCGTAGAGCCCGTCCGAGGAATCCCTCGAGTAGCCGTCCGCCCCGCCTTCGTCTCCGATCTCCCCGGGGTCCTCGCCGGCCTCGATCCGGGCGGCCATCTCGTCGAAATCCTCCGGCATATCCTCGCCCAGCTCGCCGCCCATCTTCCTCATCCAGCGGGCGACTGATTTCGGGTCGTTCTCGTCGATACCCGAGAGCGCCGACGGGTCGGCCAGCTTCTCGATGCGCGACTCCTCGCTCTTCCCGACGCGGAACGAAGAGATGGCGCGCCTCATCCCCCCCTTCCCGCACTTCGGGCATCTGGGGGGCTTGTGGGCGGACGGTTTCCTGACGAGGAAGCTGAAAATCTTCCGGCAGCGCCCGCAGGCGTATTCGTAGATCGGCATATTCGCATTTTATCAGATCACCGTGGTTTTCATCAATCGCCGGCATTTTCGGTGCACGAACCGGCCGCCCGGATGCTATACTACGCCGGAGCGGAGAGGTGGCAGAGTGGACGAATGCGGCGGATTGCTAATCCGCTGTACTGGCTTACGGCTGGTACCGAGGGTTCGAATCCCTCCCTCTCCGCCAGAATGTCATCGGAAGCGGCTCTTCCGGCCGGGGGGGCGCCCTTCGCGGCGCGTCGAGCGCGAGGCGCGGGATGTCGCGCTTCCGGACCCCGGCATGGTTAGGGCGGTGGGGCGTCGGGGAGTGATATGCGGGGGCGGAACCGGAAAGCGGTCCGCCGTGGGTGGATCTTGCCATGACGTCGGAAGGCCGCGGGCCGAAGCCCCGATTCGACGAGAGCCGGCTCGTGCCGCTGGCGCGCGTTGAGGACCGGATAGCGGCGGGGGAGATCGTCAACGCGTTGCGGCAGGCGGGGATCGAAGCGGAGTGGCGCGAGCCGCGCTCGGGTTGGTTCGACGGCCTCGAAAGGGAGTGGATGGGCAAACAGTACGGGCGGATCATCGTGCTCGACGCGAATCTGGAACGGGCGCGGGAGATCGTGGAGAGGATGAAGGGGTGCGGCGGGGCTGAAGCCCCGCCTGCTGTTTGATTGAATCAAGGGCCGTGTAATCGCATTCGGAGAGGTGGCAGAGTCCGGTTTATCGCGCACGACTCGAAATCGTGTAGACCTCCATGGTCTCGTGGGTTCAAATCCCACCCTCTCCGCCATTTTCGCGGGGTTGCCGACGCCACGGACACGAGGGCCAGGATCATGCTCAAATCCGAACTGAAGTCTATTCAACCCGCCTCGGTGTTCGCGCTGTTCTTCAGCGCGGTCTTCATCGTCGGACTGGTGTACCTGCTCGCGGTGAACCTGGACCTGTTGCCTCACTACCCCGCGCGGCTCGTCCAGTCGGCCAGGGAGCGGATGGACCGGCTCACCCCCGTGCCGAAATCCCTCGCGTACGCCCTCGCCGCGGGGGCGGTCGCCGGAGTGGTGGGAATGCTGCTGGCGCTCGTGTATAATGTCTTCGCCGGCATCATGGGCGGCATCAAGGCGGAGATCAAGGAATAGCGCGCCCGTAGCTCAATTGGATAGAGCGTTTGGCTACGGACCAAAAGGCTGGGGGTTCGACTCCCTCCGGGCGCGCCATCCGTTCCCCGGCCCCACCGGGAAGGTGCGCGCGGGGGGCCTGGAGACGCCGCCACCCGGCGGCTCACGGAGATCCCCAAAGGATGACGCAGGCCGACCCGCGGCGGGACCTGGCGTGCATGCGCGAGGCGCTCAAGGAGGCCTTTCGGGGGTACGAGGAGGGCGAGGTTCCCGTGGGGGCGGTGATAGAGCGCGGTGGGCGCATTGTCGCGCGGGCGCACAACCAGGTCGAGCGCCTCAAGGACGCAACCGCGCACGCCGAGATGATCGCCCTGACGCAGGCGGCGGCGGAGGCGGGCGACTGGCGGCTCGACGGCGCGACGCTGTACGTCACCAAGGAGCCGTGCCCGATGTGCGCCGGGGCGATCGCCCTCTCGCGGGTCGCGCGGCTGGTTTTCGGGGCGCGGGACGAGAAGGCGGGCGCCGCCGGGTCGAGGTTGGATATCCTGTCCGACGGCTGCCTGAACCACACAGTCGAGGTCGTCGCGGGGATCGAAGGCGGGGAGTGCTCCGGGCTCCTGAAGCGTTTCTTTCGCGCGCGGCGCGCGGTGAAGGGCGGGCGGGGGGGCGCGTGATCGGTCCGCCGGCGAAGCCGCCGGCCCCACCCCCGCGGTTATGGTTGTACGGGAGTTCGGGCGGAGAGGTGCGAGAGCGGCTTAATCGGCACGCCTGGAGAGCGTGTGTACCCCTCAAGGGTACCGTGGGTTCAAATCCCACCCTCTCCGCCATTTTCTTGATCGCGCGCTCAGGCACGTCCCCGGGGCATCCCCATCAAGCCGCCGGGCTCACTCAGCCGATCGCGGTTGAGGCATCTTGAACCGCCCCTTTCCCGCCTCGAATGGATTTTGCGGCTTCATGACCGCCCGGAAGCTGGGGTTCTGCGTTATCTGGGGGCAGGCGGTGATCCGACGGGGCGCTGCGCCTGGCGGGGGATGTCGTTATCGCCCCTATCACCGCATTTGGCGAAGAGGAACGCCGCGCGGACGCGTTCCTCGGGGCGTTTCACCCGCGCATCTCCAAAGCGCGCGGCCTTGCGGCCCGCGGCCGTGCCCTCCGGTGCAAGGCGCCCGGCGGCGTTCCCGTGGACGTAGTTGTCGGCTGTCTCGCGTTCGAGGAACGGGTGGCCCGGCGGGCGGCGCCGCTCGAAATTCGCCCCGGCCGATTCTTCGCCGCCTTTCCCGCCGGGAACCCGGCCGCGCTGAAGACGTTCGCCGCGCGGCCCCGGGGCCGGCCGTATTCGACCACGACGCCCGTTGGAAGGGGGGAGACGGGGTGAGGAGGATCCTGTTCGCCGCCTGGGCGCCGGCCCTCGGGTTGTGCGCGCTCGCGTCTTTCGCGCCTGCCGCGCCGCCGGCGCCGGGAAAGATCGGCGTGGCGGTCAGCATCCTGCCTCTCGCGTATTTCGCGGAGCGGGTGGGCGGGGGCGCGGTCGAGGTGTCGGTGATGATCCCGCCCGGCGGAAACCCGCACACGTACGAGCCGACGCCGCGGCAGCTCGCCGGCTTGAGCAGGGCGAAGCTGTACGTCGAGGCGGGCTCGGGGCTCGAGTTCGAGCTCGCCTGGATGGAGAAACTGGCGGCCCTCAACCCGGGGATGAGGATCTGCGACGCGTCGAGGGGGATCGCGCTGGCCGAACTCGGCGGGCCCGGCAGCCGCTGCGATGAGGGGAATGCGCCGGGGGCGCGCCGCGCGGGCGGGGCCGGACCCGAGGATGAGTCCGCCGGCGGGGCGCGGATCCGCCGGCGCGGGAAAGATCCCCACATCTGGCTCTCGCCCGCGAACGCCGCGGTGATCGCGGATAACATCCGCGACGCGCTCGCGGCGGCCGATCCCGGCCGCGCGGAGGCGTACGCGGCGAACGCGCGCGCCCTGAAGGCGGAGCTCGACACGCTCGACGGCGAACTCAGGGAGGCGCTTGCCCCGGTTCGCGGGCGCGGCTTCATCGTCTTCCACCCGGCCTGGGGTTACTTCGCGGCCCGGTACGGCCTGGCCCAGGTAGCGATCGAGGCCGGCGGGAAGGAGCCGACGGGAAGGGAGCTCGCGGCGGTGGTGTCGGGGGCCAGGAGGCTCGGCGCGAAGGCGGTCTTCGCCTCGCCGGAGTTCAGCCGCAAGGCCGCGGAGACGATAGCGGCGGAGATCGGGGGGAGGGTGGTCCTGATCGACGCGCTCGCGAGGGATTATCCCGACAATCTCCGGCGCGTGGCGCGAGCCGTCGCTGAGGGGGCGCGATGAGGGGAGCGGAGATCGTCAGACTGAAGGGGGTGTGCGTCTCTTACGGCGGCGTGCCGGCCCTCGATGACGTGGACCTCTCCGTCCGGCAGCGCGATTTCCTCGGCGTCATCGGCCCGAACGGCGGAGGGAAGACGACGCTCCTCAAGGTAATCCTGGGCCTCATCCCCCCGGCTCGCGGCGAGGTCTCCGTCTTCGGCGGGGCTCCGCGCGACGCCGCGAAACTGATCGGCTACGTCCCCCAGTACATCCCGTTCGACCGCTCCTTCCCGATCAGCGTTCGGGACGCCGTCCTCATGGGCCGCCTCGCCCACGCCCCCCGGTGGGGTTATTTCAGGCCGGGGGACCGTTCGAGGACGCGGGAGGCGCTCGAGACGGTGGGGATGCTCGACCTCATGGACCGGCCGATCGGGGCGCTCTCGGAGGGGCAGAAGCAGCGCGTCTTCATCGCCCGCGCGCTGGTAACCGACCCCAGGCTGCTCCTGCTCGACGAGCCGACCGCGAGCATAGACCCGTGCATGCAGGAGGGGATCTTCCATATCCTCGACCGCCTCCGCGAGACGATGGCGATCATCCTCGTGACCCACGACATCGGCGTCCTCTCCGCCCACGTGGGCACGATCGCCTGCCTGAACCGGCGCCTCCACTACCACGAGAAGAAGGAGATCACGCTCGACGACATCCAGACGGTCTACGGCTGCCCGGTGCAGCTGATCGCGCACGGCGTGCCGCACCGGGTGATGGAGGAGCACGGGCACCGATGACGGAGATGCTCCAGTACGAGTTCATGCGGAACGCCCTCCTGGCCGCGCTGCTCGCGGGCGTGGCCTGCGGGGTGATAGGGGCTTACGTGGTGGTGAAGCGGCTCGTATCCATCAGCGGCGGCATCGCCCACGCCGCTTTCGGGGGGGTCGGGCTCGGCTACTTTCTCGGGATCGACCCGCTCCTGGGGGTGCTGCCGTTCAGCCTCGCCTCGGCGGTCGGGATCTGGTTGGTGAGCAGGAAGGGGAAGCTCTCCGAGGACACCGCCGTGGGAATATTTTGGGCGATGGGGATGGCGGCGGGGGTGCTCTTCATCGGCCTCACCCCCGGCTACGCCCCGGACCTCTTCGGCTACCTTTTCGGCAGCATCCTCACCGTGCCCCGCTCCGACCTCCGGCTGATGCTCGGTCTCGACGCGGTCATCCTCGCCGTGGTGTGCCTCCGCTACAAGGAGCTCCTCGCCCTCTCCTTCGACGAGGAGTTCGCGAAGGTATCGGGGGTGAGGGTCGAGGCGATGTACCTGATGCTGCTGTGCCTCGTGGCGGTCACGGTCGTCGTCCTGATACGCATCGTAGGCATCGTGCTCGTCATCGCGCTCCTCACCATCCCCGCCGCCATCGCGCGGCAGCACACCCGGAGTCTGCCCGGCATGATGCTCCTCTCCACGGCCCTCGGGGCTGCGCTCACCATCGGCGGGATCTGGCTCTCGTACACGCTCAACCTCGCCTCGGGTGCCACCGTCATACTCCTCTCCGGCGCGGCGTTCGCGCTCTCCGCCGCCCTCGCGGCCGTCCGCGGCGGGGTGCCCCGGCCGCATGCGGGCTGAAGCGCCATTCCAACGTCATAATTTCGTTTCCGCCTTCATAGCCCTGGCAATACGGAACGCCCGCCACGGCTGATTGAGGGGAAGAACAATCCAGCCGCTTTTCGGAGCAGGCCGGCTGTCATCCTTGCTTGTGTATATTACACATTGGTGCGGAAGATGATGTGAAAACCAATGCCGCCTGGATACGCCGGCGCCAAGCCATATAGGCCTCATGGCCGAGTGCCCGCTTGCGCAGGCGCCTCGCGGGGTGGTACTATTCGTGCCGAAGCGCCGGCGGCTTTGACTTCCCGCGGCGGCCGGGGGTGCAGGATGAAAAAGAGCCGTACACTGGTCGCCGGCCGCCTTGCCGCGGCGATCGCGATTGCCGCCGCCATCGTCTTCTCGCAAGGCGGGGCCGGTTTCAGTGACGACGCCGGCCGGATCGGCCCCGGAAGAGGCGTAGTCCCCGTCTCCCCCGTGTTGGCGTGGAGCTACGAGGCCGCGGAATACATCACCATATCCCCGGCGGCCGATCCGGACGGTGGCGTGTATTTCGGCGCGGCCGACGACACCTTGTACGCCCTCGGATCGGACGGCGCGCTCGCCTGGAGCTACGAGGCGGGGGAAGGCATCTTCTACCCGCCCGCGGTCGGGCCGGAGTGGGCGGCGCTAGTCGGAACGGAGGAGAACCGCATCTACCGCCTGCTTCCGGACGGCGCGCTCGCCTGGAGCTACGAGGCAGCGGAATACATCACCACCTCTCCGGCGGCCGATCCGGACGGTAGCGTGTATTTCGGCGCGAGCGACGACACCTTGTACGCCCTCGGATCGGACGGCGCGCTCGCCTGGAGCTACGAGGCGGGGGAAGGCATTTTCTATCCGCCCGCGATCGGTCCGGACGGGACGGTTTTCCTGGGGGCGGGAAAGATTCTACACGCGCTTGCGTATGAGTCGACTGCGACGCCCACGGAGACGCCGGTCGCAACTGCCGCTGAGACGCCGACCGAGACGCCCACGGAGACGCCGGTCGTAACTGTCACTGAGACGCCGACTCAGACACCTACTGAGACACCTATTGGGACGCCGACCGAGACGCCCACGGAGACGCCGGTCGTAACTGTCACTGAGGCGCCGACTCGGACGCCCACAGAGACGCCGGTCGCAACTGCCACTGAAACGCCGACCGAGACGCCCACGGAGACACCGACTGAGACGCCGACCCCGACACGTACGCCCACGCCCACCCCGACGCGCACCCCGACACGTACGCCCACGCCTACCCCGACGCGCACCCCGACATCCACGCCCCTTCCAAACTACCTTGAGCTGGATGCGGCCCGGGAAGATTACAGCGGGACGGTGCGGCTGCGGTATCGGTGCGATTTTCAGCGGTACGACTACGCCCGCCGCCCCATAGACGTATACCTAGCCGCGGTCGAAAACCCTGCGTTCGCAACCGCGAGGGAGTTGAGCATCGACGATCTCGGCAGGAGCGGCGCGGTCCGGATCTTCAGGCCCGACATGACCACCTACGTGTACACCGGCGTCCTGGGTTTTCCCACGTTCAGGTTCCCGAGCTTCCCGTCGGGGGATGTGCGCGGGTCGTTCACGGTCAATACCGTGGCGTCAGGGATCTATCGCGGGAGATACGCCTTCGCGGCTGTTTTCGTGCGTCGCGACACCGGGGCCTTCGTGCGGAACGACGGTTACCCGGCGGCGGGCTCGGGGGCGTTCACCCCCTTCGAGCATCGCGTGAAGGTGCTTACCCGGACGATCCACGTCGGCGACGCGTACGACCCGTACATGGCCACGTGGGAGGTTCCGCGCCCGATGGCCCTGCGCGTAGACGCCAGGTTCGAAATGGAGCACGTGCCGCTCGGGCGCGCCGTTCTGCGCGGCGGGTTCTGGGGGACGTATTACAGCAACCCGGTGTATCTGAACGGCGCGAAGCTCGGGATCATCCCCACTCTCATGAACGCGAACGTTTGGGCGTGGGCCGTCGCGGGCATACACTCCTCCCGCTTCCGCGCCGGCACGAACGTGATGACATTCGGCTGCGATAGAAATCAAGCGAGCGGCCACTGGGACAACTACATGGCGAAGGAATGGGAGATCTACTACAACTGACGCCGGAGGGAACAACGCGGTGAACAGAGGGCGCGTCCTCGCGGCATGCGCGGCCGCGTGGATCCTGACGTGCGCCGCCGGCATTTCGGCGGCGCGGGCTGGAATGCCGCGGGGGGCCGGGACTGCGCCGGGGGCCGGCCCCGGCATGGGCCCGATGGAGATCCCCACAGCGGCCCCGACCGAGACGCCGTCCCCCACGGCGACGGAGGCCCCGACCGGGACGCCGTCCCCCACGTCGACCGAGGCCCCGACCGGGACGCCGTCCCCCACGGAGGCGCCTACCGCGGCCCCCACCGGCACCCCGGCGCCCCCTCCTGCCCCGACCGGGCTTCCCGACTATCTCGCCATCGAGGCGGGCCTCGAGAACAGCGACGGCGTGGTGCGTCTGAGTTACCGCGTCGATCTCGGGCCGTATGATTTCGCGGGGGTGCCGGTCAACGTCTATCTCGCCGCGGTGGCGCGGCCGGTGTTCTCGGCGGGAGACCGGCTCGGCGTAGATGAGATCTTCCAGGGCGGGGAGGTGCATGTCTTCACGCCGCAGTTGCGGACGTACATCAGCCGTGGGATCGTGCACGGCCCGACCTTCCGCGACGCAGTGTTCCCGGCGGTCCCGGCGGAGGGGGAGATCCTGATCGACGCCGTGCAGGCCGGGATCTACCGGGAATCATACGCGTTCGCCGCGCTTTTCGCGCGCTCGGACACAGGGGGGTTCGTGCGGACGGACGGCGCCCCGGCCGCCGGCTCCGGCGTGTTCACCCCGTACTCGCGCCATGTGATCGTGCTCGCGCGGACGATCCACGTCGGCGACGCGTACGACCCGTACATGGCCACCTGGGAGGTGAGCCGCCCGATGGGGACCGCCATAGACGTCTCTTTCGAGATGGAGCGCGTGCCGGAGGGCAGCGCGGTTTTGCGGGCAGCCGTCTGGGGGACGTATTACGACGACCCTGTCTACCTGAACGGGGCGCCGCTGGGGATCCTTCCCAGGATGGCCAACAGGAACTACTGGCTCTGGTCGGCTGTGCGCGTCCCGTCGTGGCGCTTCGTCGCCGGGACGAACGTGATGACGTTCGGCGACGACGTCAACCCCTCGGACGGACACTGGGACAACTACATGGCGAAGGGGTGGGAGATCCACTACAACTGAACTCCGCGCCGCTATTTCCTGCGCGGGCGGTTGTTCTTGAACGCCATGGACTTGTTGTGGGAGATGCTGCTCCACTTGTATTTCCGCGCGACGTTGGTGTAGGTGAGCTGCGTCCGCGCGTCCATCTTCTTGTCCATGCACGTCTGGCAACACTGGAACATCCCGAGGGCCTTGAAGTCCGGGTCGGCGGAGAGGGTGCTCTCCGGGACCTCGCGGCCGAGCGCCCTGCCGCAGCAGACGCACCGCGTCGCGGACTCATGGACGACCGCCTTCTCTTCCGCGCGGGCGACGCCCAACGCGGATGCGAGCATGAAAACCGCCATCGCGATCGCCGCTCTCATCGGCTCCCCTCCGCCATCTTCCACAATCCGAATATAGCCGAGCGGATGGCCGTTGTCAAGATTCCACCCGCGCCCGGAACGGCGGAAGGCGCGGGGGCCGGATTCACCCGGCCCGCTTGAACGGCGCTATGACCCGCGCCGCCGCCGGGAAAACGCGCGGCCCGCGCATGCCGCGCGCCGGGTGAAGGCGCGGAACACGTATCCGCCATTTCGGGTTTCAGCCGAGGCGCGCCGGTCCGAACGTCTTTCTTCGATCGGGAAGGCCCTCGGAAGAAAGGCGAGGCCGGGGATATGAAAAAGACGCTCCCGTTGGAGCACGCCTACCGTCTCATCAACCACGGCCCGGTGACGCTCCTGACGACGCATTACCGGGGCCGCCGGAACGTATGCACCATCGCCTGGGCCATGCCTGTCGACGCCGCGGTGGTGGCCGTGGTGGTCTCCGCCGGCAATTACAGCTTCAGGGCCGTGCGGGAGACGGGGGAGTTCGTCCTGAATATCCCCGGCCGGGGGCTCCTGGGGGCGGTCCTCGGCTGCGGAAGCGTCTCGGGGGAGGCGTGCGACAAGTTCCGGCGGTTCGGCCTCACCCCGATCAAGGCCCGGAAGGTGAAGGCCCCGCGTATAGCGGAGTGCATCGGCCACTTGGAATGCCGCGTGATCCCCGGGCACGGTAAGCTCGCGCGGGAACACGACCTCTTCCTCGCGCGCGTGGAGGCGGCGGCGGTCGAGCGCGGCCTCTTCGGCGCGCAGTGGAAGATCGATGAACCCCGCGCGCGCACCCTTCACCACCTCGGCGGAACCGCGTTCGGGGTTCTAAGCGGGCGCCGCCCGCGGTAGGACGGTCCCCGGGGAACAAAAAGAGCGGCCGCGTGCCGCGGCCGCTCTTTTTATTTCGTTGTCGAACGCCGTCTACTGAATCGCGGGCTTCTCCGCGCCCGTGTCGGCCTTCGGGGCATCCTGCGTCGTGGGCGCGCTGCTCGTCGTCGCCGGGGCGGCGCCCTCGGCGGCCTTCTCCGCCTTGACGGCCTCGCCTGCATCCGCCTCGGGCTTCACCGCGTGGACCGCCGCCTCCGGGGCGGGAGCGGCTTCGCTCGACGTGACCGCCTCTGACGTTGTCGCAGGGCTCTCCGCCGCCTGTTCCTGGGCGGTCAGCACGCCGCAGGCGCAAACGCCAAGAATCACCACCACCGCCGTAACCCAACTTCTCACGATCTCACCCTCCTTTCCGATTTCGATGAGATCTTCGCGGATCGCGCACGAACCGCGATCGTGCGAAGTATACAACATCCGCCTTCGAAATGTCAAAAAAAATGTCGTCCGCGCCGCGCCGCCCCAAAGGCCGCCGGGGAAAGATCGCTACCTTATCCCCGGGAAACGATTACGTCGTGAGAAAGGGCCTGATCCTCCTCAGGATTCCTTTCCCGATGCCGGGGACCCGGTCGAGATCGTCCACGCTTCCGAACCAGCCGTGCGTGTTCCGGTACGCGACGATGCGCGCGGCCCTCTTGGGGCCGATCAGCGGAAGCCGCTCGAGGGTCTTCGGCGAGGCCCGATTGATGTCCACCGCGCACATCTTCATCCCGGCCGACCTCGCGTACGCCGCCCGCGGCCGGCCCCTGCATCGCCCCGCGCCTGGAAGGGCCGCGCGGCTTCGGCGGATACGCCCAAGGCAATTAGAGCACACGGGGCTCGAAAAGAGAACAAGAGAAGACCGCCCGTACGGCCCACGCCCCGCGGGTCTGTCCGCCCGCCCGCGGCCCCGTGGGAGCAAAAGGTTCGCCTAAATCAGCCCCGGTGGGTATAATGGCGGGGAATATGGAAGGGACGCAGATGCCCGACAACGTGGCCGCGCTCGACGACTCCCTGAAGATCCCCATCCCCCGCGAGATCGGCATCCTGCCGCTTCGGGACACGGTGATTTTCCCGTTCATGATCACGCCCCTTCTCGTGGGGCGGGAGAAGTCTGTGCGTCTCATCAACGACTGCCTCGCCGGGGACAAGATCGTGGGGCTCGTCACGCAGCGGAAGACCGATGTCGAGGACCCCCGCCCCGGCGACCTCTACTCCTGCGGGACGGCCTGCAAGATCCACAAGATGATCCGTTACCCGGACCAGCGGGTCAATATCATCGTCCAGGGGCTCCAGCGCTTCCGGGTGGAGGGGTTCGTGCAGGAGGATCCGTTCTTCAAGGCCGCGATCGCCACCCTCGAGGAGATCGTCGCGTCGGACATGGAGATGCAGGCCCTCACCCGGAGCGTCTCCAACCAATTCCAGAAGATACTGGCCCTTTCCCCGCTCCCGGCGAAGGAGCTGCACATGTCGGTTCTCAACATCACCGAGCCGGGGAAACTCGCGGATTTCATCGTCTCGAATATGGACGTGGAGATAGCCCGGAAGCAGGAGATCCTGGAGGAGCTCGACGTCAAGTCGCGGCTTAAGAAGCTCCTCTTCGCCATCGACAAGGAGATCGAGATCCTCGAGCTCGGGACCAAGATCCAGTCGAGCGTACAGAGCACCATCTCGAAGGGGATGCGCGAGCATTACCTGCGCGAGCAGATGAAGGTGATCCAGAAAGAGCTCGGCGAGGGGGACGAGCAGTCGCGCGAGGTGAAGGAACTCGAGGAGGCGATCGCGAAGGCGAAGATGCCGCCCGAGGTCGAGGAGGCCGCCCGGAAGGAGCTCGGCCGCTTCGCGACGATCAATCCCGCCGCCGCCGAATACACGGTCTCCAAGACTTACCTCGAATGGCTCGCCGCGCTCCCGTGGTCCGCGGCGACGAAGGACTCGCTCGACATCCGGCGGGCGAAGAAGATTCTCGACCGCGACCATTACGACCTCGAGAAGGTCAAGGAGCGGATCCTGGAATACCTCGCGGTCCGCAAGATCAAGAGGGACAGCAAGGGGCCGATCCTCTGCTTCGTCGGCCCGCCGGGGGTGGGGAAGACCTCGCTCGGGCGTTCGATCGCGGCGGCGATGGGCAGGAAGTTCATACGCGTCTCGCTCGGCGGCGTCCGGGACGAGGCGGAGATCCGCGGCCACCGGCGGACATACGTGGGCGCCTTGCCAGGGCGGATCATCCAGAACATAAGGAAGTGCGGCGCGCGGAACCCGGTCTTCATGATCGACGAGGTGGACAAGATCGGGATCGATTTCAGGGGCGACCCGTCCAGCGCCCTCCTCGAGGTGCTCGACCCGGAGCAGAACTTCGGCTTCTCGGACCATTACCTCGAGGTTCCCTTCGATCTCTCCCAGGTGATGTTCATCACCACGGCGAACATTCTCGACCCGATCCCCCCCGCCTTGAAGGATCGCATGGAGGTCATCGAGCTCCCCGGTTACGCGGAGGAGGAGAAGATCTCGATCGCGCGCGGCTATCTCATACCGAGACAACTCGAAGAGCACGGCCTCACCCCCCGCCTTCTCTCCTTCGCCGACGACGCCCTCGTCGGCATCATCCGCGACTACACGCGGGAGGCGGGGCTGAGGAACCTCGAGCGCGAGATCGGCGCGATCTGCCGGAAGGTCGCCAAGGGGGTGGCCCAGGGGCGGCGGCGGGGCGCGAGGGTGACCCGCGGCGCCCTCAGGCGCTACCTCGGCCCGATCCGTTTCTTCTCCGAGCTCGCCGAGCGTACCTCCGAGCCCGGCGTGGCGATCGGCCTCGCCTGGACGCCCGCGGGCGGCGAGATCCTCTTCATCGAGGCGAAGCGCATGAAGGGGAGGAAAGGCCTCACCCTTACGGGCCAGCTCGGCGACGTGATGAAGGAGTCCGCGTGGGCGGCCCTGAGC
>CALLYX010000423.1 GCA_937858775.1 uncultured bacterium
CGCACATCTTGCGTCGCATGGGGAAGGGCCCTCTCTGTGTGCGGGCGGTTGTCGAGGATACCCGACAACTCACCTTTGCCTCGCTTCTATAAAAAACGGGGAAAGTCCTGATAATATTCCGTTGACAGCATACTCCAACGTGCTATCGTACCGAGGCGGGCGCACGGCACCCGCCCGCCTGCAAGGAGGCCACATGAAAACCGCGGTTGCCGTCCTCGCAGTGCTCGTCTTCGTGCTCCCTCTCAACGCCCAGCCCGCGAATTCCCCCTGGCCGATGTTCCACTGCAACACCCTGCGCACGGGTCTCGGTGGATATGCCGGACCACAGTCCGCAACTCTCTCCTGGAGCTACCAGGCCGGGAATGACATATCTGCATCATCCCCCGCCATCGATTCCGATGGGAATGTGTATTTCGGTGCGTATGACCATAACATCTATGCCGTCAACGCGAACGGGGGCCTCGTGTGGAGTTATGAGACCGCGGGTGATGTGGATGGTTCTCCTGCGATAGCATCGGGTGGGAGGGTCTACATCGGTTCGTACGACAACAACCTCTATGCCATCAATTCGAACGGAGCACTCGCGTGGAGCTATCTGACGCAGGACTGGATCCCCGGTCCACCCTTGATAGGGCCGGACGGGAGAGTGTTTGTAGGCTCGGAGGACAACTGCGTCTACGCTCTCAATTCGAATGGAGGGCTCGCGTGGAGCTATGAAACGTGGAGTGGCATATATTACTCTGCGCCTGCGATAGGTCCGAGCGGGAAGGTATACATCATACCGGATGGAGATTCCCTGTGCGTCCTCAGCCCAAATGGATCTTTCGCGTGGAGTTACTATGCCGGATATATGGATGCATCCGTTGCCATCGGAGCTGGCGAGTCCGTTCATTACGGTGGGGGTGACGATCTTGCGGTCTACGCCTTGACCTCGGTCGGACAACTCTTATGGAGCTACTGGACGGACGGCACTGTGTATACCTCGCCCGCTATCGGCTCGGACGGCAGGGTCTATTCGGGGGCGGACGACGGCAGGTTCTACTGCATCGCCTCTTCAGGTTCCCTCGCGTGGAGTTTCAATGCTGGCACATCTTTTGAGTATAGGTCTTCTGCTGCCATCGGCTCCGATGGAAGGATCTACGTGGGATCGCCCGGCAACAACATCATGTGCTTGAATTCAAACGGCACCCTCCATTGGACCCATACCACGGGCGGCGAAGTGCGCTCTTCCCCGGCCATCGGTTCCGATGGGCGGATCTATGTGGGATCGCAAGACGGGATAATGTATGCGATAGGGATACCTGTGACGCCTACCCCAACGAATACGCCGGGCGGCCCGACCCCCACCCCGACGCCGCCGATAGATCTCACGGCGGACAAGGCGGAGTACAGGACGACGGACTCGATCTCCGTGACCGCGGACGTGTGGCCGCTCACGGTCCCGTGCTACCCGTTCGTCCGCATCCAGATGGCGGACGGCTCGACGCTCTACTACCAGCGGGGCGTGGGGTTCACGGCCTCGCCCGTGCCGTACCTCGGCTTCGCGGCGGGGACCGTCATGACGACAGAGCCCATCATGGGATACCCCGCGCTCTCGGAGAACTTCTCCGGCATACCGACGGGCCCCTACGTCCTCGAGGGCGGCGCGGTGGACATGATGAAGACCACCTCCGCCTCGAACCTCATCTACTTCGGCACGGTGGACAGGGAGGTGCTGAGAGTCAAATAACGGGTTTCCCCGCGGCGCGGGAAGCGCATCTCGGCACCTGGTCGCCACGTATTCATGCGCCCCGCTTCCGGCAGCCGCCGCAGGCGAAGCGTTCGCCAACTCGGCCCTCCCCACATAAACGGCACGCGTCGCGCCCCCCTGCCACGCATATCTTCCGCTGCCCGTCCCGGACGGTCCGGAAGGCGATCCCGGCGGCAGCGATCATCAGTGGCAACGCCCTGGGAGATCCGTCGTTCCCGCCAGTAAATGAAGAGAGAGCCCGCAAGGGCTCTCTCTTCGTCTTCGGAAAGATGCGGCGGTCCGAAGGTCGTCCAGGCCGCAAGGCCGAGATCGTCCCAGCCGGCCATTTTCAGGGGGAGGCCGCCGGGCCTCCCCCATTTGTTGCGCCCCGCTCCCGTGAATCGCGCATCCCGCCCGGTTCATGATCCGCCGGGGCGTTCCCGTCCGGGCCATTCTCCCCGGGTGACTATCCCCCGTTTTGCTGCTATAATCGCGCCCGGAGGGGCATCCGAGCGGCCGTTGCCCCGCCCTCATCGCCCCCCGGCAGGACCCAGGCCATCGTGAGCGAACAAGCAGTCCTTCTCGGCTACTATCTCAGCGACGCGGAAGCGCGCGAGGCGTTTCGCCAACTCCGCCGCGCGCGGTTCAGGCGCGCCTTGTCCATCCACCAGCCCTTGGATGGCCCGCCCCGCCCCGTCCGCATCCCCCTGGCCTGCGGCCTTTCCTGGGGGGCCGGCTGCGGGCTGCTGTGCGGCGTGCTCGCGGGGGCTGTAACTTCCCTCATCGCCGGAGGGCCGGGTGCGGCCGCCTACGCGGTGTCGGCGCTGTCGGCGTTGGCGGGGGGCGCGGCGGGATGGTCGGCCGCGCGCCGCCTGGCATTCCGCCCCGACGGTACGCTGCTGAGGGACCTCGCCCGATGGTTGACGGCCGATGAGACCGTCGTCGTCGTCCAAGACAGCCCAGAGCGCGTGAGCCGGGCGCTCGCCCTGCTGAGGGGGATCGAGGAGAGCCTCCCCTCCCTTTTCGTACTCCATCCGGGGCGGCCTGCAGGGTCCGGCGCCGAGCCGGTCCAGGGAGAGACGCTGAACGAGGCGCAGCTCAAAAGGTTCGCTGAGCGCCTCGCCGCTTCGCACCGCGTGGAGGCCGCCCGGCGCAGCGGCGCGCCCCTCTTCGATCTCCTCGACCGGTGCGAGGAGGTCGTAGGGCGCGTGCACCGCGACCTGGCCGAGTCGTCGCAGATCGAGCAGACGCTCCCGGCCGCCGCGGAATGGCTGCTCGACAACGCCTACATCATCCAGGGGCAGATAGAGGACGTCAGACACAATCTCCCGGGCAGGTTCTACCGCGAGCTGCCGGTACTGGCGTCCGACCCAGGCAGGGGGGAGCCGCGCTGCCACCGCCTGGCCGCGGAGCTGATCCACCACACGTCCGGCCTGCTCAGCCGCGAGGTCATCGACGATTTCATCGCCGCTTACCAGTCAGTCGCGGGGTTGACGATCGGCGAGCTCTGGGCCTTCCCGCAGATGCTGCGCATCGGGCTGCTTGATATCCTGCGCCGGCTGGCCGGGCAGATCGAACGGCAGTTGCGGGAGCGGGAGTGGGCCGACTTCTGGGCCAACCGCCTGCTCACGGTGGCGCGGCGCGACCCCAACCGGCTCTTTTTCATACTGGCCGAGCTGGCGCGCGCGCACCCCGATCCGAGCCCCCACTTCGCCTTCCAGATCACCGGGGCCCTCTACGACGAGGAGTCCGCCCTCGTCCCCGCGCGCGGATGGCTCGAGCGAAAGCTCGGCGATACCCTCGGCGAGATCGTGACGCAGGAACAGGCGAGGCAGGCCGCAGACCAGGTCGCGGTCGCGAACGCGGTCACAAGCCTCAGGCATCTCACGCGGATCCAGTGGCGCGAGTGCTTCGAGGCCCAGAGCAAGGTCGAGGCGTTGCTACGCCTCGACCCGGCGGGCGTCTACGGCGGGATGGATTTCGAGACGCGCGACCGGTACCGCCACGCGGTGGAGGAGATCGCCCGCGGCTCGGCCGCCTCGGAGGAGGACGTCGCCCGTGCCGCCCTGGAGATGGCCTCCGAGGGCCGCCCGGATCCCGGGGCGGACCCCCGCGGGGGGCATGTGGGCATGTACCTCGTCGACGAAGGCCGGCCCGGTCTCGTCGCGCGGCTCGGCGGCCGCGAGCGATGGAGGCGCCGGGCGCTCGACCGGGTGCGCGCCCGCCACACCGCGATCTATCTCTCCGCCGCCGCCGTTTCGACAGCCGCCGTCCTCTGCTGCGTCCTTTTCCTCGGTCCTGGGGCCCCGGCGCCGGGATGGCCGCTCGCCCTCCTCGCGCTCTTCGCCCTTTTCCCGGCCGGCGAGCTCGGCCTCCAGACGGTCAACTACCTCGTCACGCGGCTGGTGCCGCCCCGCCCCCTGCCGAAGATGTCGTTCGAGAAGGAAGGGGTTCCCGACGAGTTCCGCACGCTGGTCGTTGTTCCCATGCTCCTCTTCCACCCCCGCACCATACGCGACGATCTGTACCGGCTGGAGATGCGATACCTGGGGAACGCCGAGCCGAACATCCTCTTCGGCCTCTTCAGCGACCTGCCGGACGCGGAGAAGGAGGTCATGCCCGGCGACGATGCGCTACTGCGCGAGGCCGTCGAGGGGATCGAGGCGCTCAACGCCAAGTACGAAAAGGGGCGCTTCTATCTCTTCCACCGCGGGCGCGAGTGGGTCGCCACGGAGGGCAAATTCATAGGGTGGGAGCGCAAGCGCGGCAAGATCGAGGAGCTCAACCGCCTGCTGAGCGGCCTCCCCTCCCGCGGCGGCCGGGACCTGGTGCGCGTGGGCGATCCGGATCAGCTCGCCAATGTCCGCTACGTCATCACGGTCGACAGCGACACTCACCTGCCTCGGGACGGGGCCCGGCGGATGATCGAAACCATCGCGCACCCGCTGAACCGGGCGCGCGCCGGGAAGGGCGGCGGGCCGGTGCGCGGCGGCTACGGCGTCATCCAGCCGCGCGTCAGCATCACGCTGCCGAGCGCGATGGCCACCCCCTTCAGCCGCCTGTTCACCGATCCCGTCGGGACCGATCCGTACACGCACGTCGTGTCGGACGTCTACCAGGATCTGGCGGGCGAGGCCTCCTACCTGGGGAAGGGTATCTACGACCCGCGGGTCTTCCACCGGGTCCTCGCCGACCGCTTCCCCGAGCAACTGCTGCTCAGCCACGACCTGATCGAGGGGGCGCACGTCCGCGTCGGGCTGGCCAGCGACGTCGAGCTCTTCGAGGAGTTCCCGGCCGACTACCTCTCCTACCTGAGCCGACAGCACCGGTGGATCTGCGGCGACTGGCAGATCGCCGATTGGTGCCTGCCCCGGGTGCCCTCCGGGACCGGGTCGCGCGCGCCCAACCCGCTCTCCGCGCTCAACCGCTGGAAGATATTCGACAACTTGAGGCGCAGCCTCGTCCCCGCCGGCACGGTCCTTCTCCTTGCCGCCGCGTGGCTGCTCGCGCCCTCGCGCGCGCCCGCCGCCGCGCTCCTCGCGGCGCTCCTCGCGTTCATCCCTCCCCTCGCGCGCCTGTGCACCTTGGCGACGACCCCGCGGGGATCGGGAAGGGTCACATGGCGGGAGCTGCGGCACGGCGCCGCCCGCGCCGTCGCCGAGCTCGCACTCGCGCCGTACCAGGCCGTATTGGCCGTGGACGCCGTCTCCCGCGTCTGGTACCGCCGTTTGGTCAGCGGGCGGCGCCTGCTGGAATG
>CALLYX010000424.1 GCA_937858775.1 uncultured bacterium
TGATGATGGTATTCGACAGCAAAACGCCGCCGTAATACAGCATCATGATCTGCCCGATGTCTTCCGTGGCAAAGCTCAGGGCCGCCAGCAGCAGCGGCAGCGAGGCTTTGAAGAAGCCCGCCATGATCACCTTGACCGGGATGCCGATCATGACCGCCGTTTTGAAGAATTCCCAATCGCCCAGGGCCAGGGCCAGGCGGTATTTCAGGCGCTCCCAAAGCGGTGCGCTGGCGATCTGCCGGCGTTCCACTTCGCGCGCCACCTCAGCGCGCATGGCAGCCTGCGTCACCGTTTCGATGGCCATGCTGGTGGGGTCGCGGTCATCCGCGGCCAGCTCGTGCTCGCCAAAATTCTCGCCGCGGAAAGAGGGGATGGCAACGTAGGCGTAGAGGAAGATGAGCACCGCCAGCCCCGCGCCGATGAGGAAGACCCCCCGCAGGCCAATGGTGGGGTCGGCTGCCAGCAGGGCGCCGATGGCTGTGCCCGAAAGCAAGCCGCCTGACAGGCTGGTGACGATGATCCCGGCGCCGCGCGTGCGCTCTTTCTTCGAGGCCACGGTGATGATATAGGTGAAGACGGCGTTGAACAGCATGCCCTCGCCCAGGCCGGTGATGACCTGCACCAGGAACATGACGTAAAAGTTCCTCACGAAGCTCAGCAGCAGCAGCTCTGCCATGATCAGCCCGGCGCCGATCGATGTGATCAGCATTGGCAGGATCAGCTTGGCCAGCGTGTCGGTGTCTCCTGCGAGTTGTTCGCCGAGTCCGGCCGCGGCCGCCGCCACCGCCGCCCGCCACGCCGTTCCCTGTCTCATCGTTCTCTCCTTTCACCGGCGGTCCCCGCCGTCATTCCCGGCCCGGGGCCGGAACGCCCGCCCCTGGTGTCAGACGGCCATCCTCTTCTCCCGCCTCTTGAAGAATCCGAGCAGCTCCCGCGCGTACGGCTCGGCGGTGCTCACCGTGATGCAGTCGATGCCGCACGAGGCGAGCAGGAGATCGCGCGCCCGGTCGCGACCGGCGGCGATGCGCGCGAACCCCTCCCGCACCCGCGGGTCGCCCGTGTCCGCGGCGGCCATCTCGCCGGTCTCCGGGTCCTCCAACTCGATGATCCCGACGTCCGGGAGGACCCGCTCCCTCGGGTCGCCGACCGCTACCGCTATCAGGTCGTGGCGTTTCGCCGCGATCCTGAGCGCGTGCTCGTAACCCGAGGCGAAGAAGTCCGACACGAGGAACGCGACCGTCTGCCGGATGGTCACCCTGCTGAGGAACTCAAGCGCCGCCGAGATATCCGTCCCCCGCCCCCGAGGGGAGTGGTAGAGGAGCTCCCGGATGACGCGCAGGACATGCGTGACCCCCTTCTTCGGCGGCACATACTTCTCGACCCGGTCGCTGAAGAGGATCAATCCTATCCTGTCGTTGTTGTTGACGGCGGCGAAGGCGAGCACGGCGCAGAACTCCGCGATCAGCTCCGCCTTGCGTCGCCGGACGGTCCCGAAGGCGCCGGAGGCGCTGACGTCGGCCAGCAGCATGACGGTGAGCTCCCGCTCCTCCCGGAAGACCTTGACGTGCGGGTTCCCGGTGCGCGCCGTCACATTCCAGTCGATGGTGCGTATGTCGTCCCCGGGCTGGTACTCGCGGACCTCCTCGAACTCCATCCCGCGCCCCTTGAAGACGCTTTGGTACTCCCCGGCGAAGACGTCCTGGACCATGCGGGTCGTGAATATCTGTATGCGCCGGACCTTCCTCAAGATCTCTCTGGGGATCATGGCGTCATATCATCCGGGAAGCGGGGTCCGCGCCGGGGAACCTCCCTCACGGCACCTCGACGTTGTCGAACACCTTCTGGATCAGGTCCTCCGCCGTCATCTCCTCGGCCTCGGCCTCGTAACTCACGATTACACGGTGCCTGAGGACATCCATTCCGACGGATTTCACGTCCTGCGGCGTCACGTAGCCGCGGCCGCGCAGGAAGGCGTGCGCCTTTGCCGCGACGGCGAGATAGATGGACGCCCTGGGCGATGCGCCGTAGCGTATGTACGCCGCGATGTCGAGGCGGTACGCCTTCGGCTCCCGGGTGGCGAAGACAAGGTTCACTATGTAATCCTTGATCTTGTCGTCCATGTAGATATCGTTGACGAGCGTCCGAAGGCGGAGTATCTCCTCCGCCTTCGCCGCCGGGGCCGCGTTCGGCTGGTAGCCCACGACCGCCATCCGATCAAGGATCTCGCGCTCCTCCTTCTTCGCCGGGTACCCGATCCTGAGCTTCAGCATGAACCTGTCCACCTGGGCCTCGGGGAGCGGGTAGGTCCCGGCCTGCTCTATCGGGTTCTGCGTCGCCATGACGAGGAAGGGCCGCGGGAGCGGGAACGTCTCCTTGCCTATGGAGACCTGCCGCTCCTGCATCGCCTCGAGGAGGGCGCTCTGCACCTTCGCGGGGGCGCGGTTGATCTCGTCGGCCAGGATGATGTTGGAGAAGATCGGCCCCTTCTTCGTCGTAAACTCCCCCGTCCTCGGGTTGTAGACCAGCGTTCCGATCAGGTCGGCCGGGAGCAAGTCCGGGGTGAACTGGACGCGCTGGAAACCGGTGTCGACAGCCTGGGCCAGGGTCTTCACCGACAGCGTCTTGGCGAGGCCCGGGACGCCCTCGAGCAGGATATGCCCGTCGGCGAGAAGGCCCACCAGCAGCCGCTCTACGAGGTATCTCTGGCCCACGATCACCTTCTCGATCTCGCCGGTGATCCTCTCGATGACCGCGCTCTCGCGCCGGACCTTCTCGTCGATCTCGCGAACGCCTTCTTGCATGGTCTCGCACTCCTCCGTTTGCGCGTTTCGGCTCTCCCTTTCCTACCCCCGCGCCGCTCGCTACTCTTCCCGCATCATCTTTCTCAGGATGATCTCCGCCTTGCGGACGGACTCCAGGATCGCGCGCTCCGCCTCGGGGTCCCGCGCGTACCGGACGCGTTCGAGGCGCTCGCCGGCCGATTCCGCGAGATCCGCGATTTGAGGCCCCCCGCCCCGGCCCGCGAAGCCGGCGAGGGCCCGGTGCACGCGGGCGGCGTACTCCCCCCAATCCCC
>CALLYX010000425.1 GCA_937858775.1 uncultured bacterium
TCGGAGATGGTTATGGGAGAGGGGGGGGGGGGGGGGGGTGGTGAGTGCCGCGGGCTCGGGCTTTCCGGCTGACATGGTCGGCGGGGGGAACGGGTGCGGCATCCGGGGTTTGAATGGGGGATTTGGAATCCGCGGATGAGATGAGGGATTTGAAATATGAGGCCCGGTGTTAGATGTTGGGATTCGGGATTGGGGATTCGGCTCGCCGGGCCCCCCCCTTCCGCCTGATCACGCGCACCGCTTTCCCGGCGTGTTCAAGGATCCCCAGCGCCTCCTCGATATCCTTATCGCTGTGCGCGGATGTGACCGCGGCTCGGATGCGGCTGGTCCCCGGGGGCACCGCGGGTGAGAGGACCGGCAGGACGAAGAGCCCGCGCCCCTGGGCGATCTTGGTCATCATGAGCGTCCGCTCGTCCTTCCCGCAGATGATCGGCACGATGGCCGTCTCGCTCTGGAGAGTGTCGAATCCACGGGCCTTGAGACCGTCGAGGAAAAGCCGGCAGTTGCGCCTGAGCCTCTCGACCCGCCACGGCTCCTCTTCCATCACCTCGAAGGCGGCCTTGGCGGCCGCGGCCTGCGCCGGCGAGAGGGCCGCGGAGAAGACGAAGGCGCGGGCTGTGTGCTTCAGGTACATGATCGTGTCGCTGTCGGCGGCGATGTAGCCGCCGACGCTGGGGACCGTCTTGCTCAAGGTCCCCATCTTGATGTCGATCGACCCCTGCATCCCGAAATGCTCCTCGATCCCGCGCCCCGTTTTTCCGAGGACGCCGAGCGAATGCGCCTCGTCGACCATGAGGAGGGCCCGGTATTTTTTGCAGATCCGGTGCATCTCGGGGAGGTTGATGATATCGCCGTCCATGCTGAAGACGGCGTCGGCGACCACCAGCTTCCCAGCCGCGGGATCGGCCGCGGCTAGGCAGCGCTCGAGATCCTCCATGTCGTTGTGCCTGCAGCGCACGAATCGCGCCCTGGAGAGGATGCAGCCGTCCACGATGCTGGCGTGGTTCAGCTTGTCGCAGAAAACGACGTCGTCGCGCCCCACGAGCGTCGAGACGGTGGCGAGGTTGGTGACGTACCCGCTGGAGAAGACCATGGCGTCCTCGGTCCCGTTGAACGCGGCGATCTTCTCCTCGGTCTCCCGGTGGAGCTTCAGCGAGCCCGCCAGGATGCGCACGCCGTGCGTGCCGGTCCCGTACTCGTCCACGGCGGCCTTCGCCGCGTCGTTGATCTTCGGGTGGCCGATGAGGCCCAGGTAGCTGTAGGAGGCGAAGAGGAGCATCGTGCGGCCGTCGCAGACGACGCGCGCGCCGTCGATGTTCTTCACGGGCTGGAGATAGAAATAAAATCCCATCTCGCGCCCCCAGTCGATCCGGGCCTTGAGCTTGGCCACCTTGTCGGCGATGGGGTTCATCGTATCTCCTTGTTCACGGGACTTGCCGGGGACGAGGGCAACATTGTACACGATGGCGGCGCTTGGGAACAGGGTTTATCCGCGGCAGGGTTTATCCGCGGCCCCGGCATGCCTCGCGGCCGGCCGCCGTCAGCTCTCGAAACGGCTATAGAGCCGGTCGGGGACGATCCTCATGGCCCACGCGACAAGGCGCCACCTCGGGGTGATATAGGCGCGCCGCCTCTTCTTCCTGATCGCCTCCGCGATCTGCCGCGCGGCCGCCTCCACGGGGACGGCCCAGAAGACGCCCCGCTGGCCCACGAGCATACGGGTGGAGACGTGCCCGGGCCTGATGTCGGTGATCAGGATGCGGGAACCCGCCTTCCCCGCCCTGATCCTGTAGCCGTGCATCAGG
>CALLYX010000426.1 GCA_937858775.1 uncultured bacterium
CCTGAATCGTCAGGGCCGGAGGGGAGGTGGGCGTCGGGGTGGGCGTCGGCGTCGGGACAGTCGGCGTCGGCGTCGCGGTGGCCTGCGGGGCGGTGCAGGAGAGGGCCAGGTGGAACGGCCCGGCCGCCCCCTCGTGCCCGTCCACCACGAGCCAGTACTCACCCGCCGGCAGATACGTCTTCACGAGAACGCCCTGGCCCCGCCTCACCAGAAGCGCAGGGTCGAGCCCTGAGAGAAGGAAGATATCCAGGTCCTCATCCGTGGTGATGTTGACGGTGACGTCGTGTTCGGCGTCGTTCACGAACCGGTACGCCGTCTCCGGACCGCTCTCCCGCCAGTCTGTCAGCCCGCCGTAGTACTCCCACACGCTCGTCCCACCGGTCGTGTCGCCGCTGAAGGAGTCGCCGCAGACGACGGCGGTCGGCGTCGGCGTGGGCGTCACGGTCGGCGTCGGGGTGATTGTCGGAGTCTCCGTAGGCGTGGGCGTGTCGGTCGGGAGCGGGCGGAGGGATACGGAGTTGATGTACCCCTCGGATCCCGTGGAGACGTCAATCCACGAGGAGCCGTCGTATTCGAGGATTCGGACATAAGGGGCGTTGGCGACCGGATCGTGCCAACCCCCCACGGCGCACCCCTCCGATGACGACCGCATCCAGATAGAGTTCAACCCTCCCTCGACGCCCGACGGCGAGATGTCCGTGAAGGATGATCCGTTCCATCGCTTGATCACAGGAAAATTGGTCTCCAAGTCGTCGTCGTACCGCGAGCCCGCCGTGTACGCCTCCGTCATCGAAATTGGGGAGATAGAGGAGGCATTGCCGTCCTCCACGAAGATGTCCGTCCATGCCCCGCCCGTGCACCTCATCAGGAGGAGACGCGACGACACGCCGTCCCAACGACTTCCAACCGCGTACCCTTCGCCGGGGCCTACCATCCTGACACAGCTTAACATTCCCACGACACCCGGGGGGGAGATGTCTGTCCACGTGGCGCCGTCCCATTTCACTATCTTGACGTAATTCTTCCATGTGCCGGAGTCATATACGCTCCCCACGGCGTACCCTTCGCTGCCGGAGACCAGATCCACGGAATTGAGAGAGCCCTCGATCAGGGGAGAGACGTCCGTCCAAGCGGCGCCGTCCCACTCCCATATCCGCATCCAGCTCTTATCCGTTCCCTCGTCCCAGTACGAGCTGACGCCTACAGCACGACCCCCGCCGGGAAGCCCGTCTATATCCGAACTCCACCCTTCGATGCCCGGCGAAAGATCCGTCCACGTGGAACCGTCCCATCGGAGGGCGAGGAGGTTGTTGTTATAACTCCCGACCGCCCACGCCTCCGTATCGGACACCACGCGCACGCTGTTGAGATAACCCGGAAGGAGCGGCGAGACATCCAGCCATCTCATTCCGTGGCGTTGGAAGATCTTTACATAGTTTTCGGATGCCCCCGGGTCATAGTAGCTTCCCACGGCAAAGGCGGCCTCCGGGGGGCCAAGCGTGGGCGTCGACGTGGGCGTCGGCGTCGGCGCCGTCGGTGTCGGCGTGGCCGTCGGGTCGAAAAAGGCGTAGAGGCGGCGGTCCATCGCGCCGACGTAGAGGCGCTCGTCCAGGCCGATGGCCGGGGAGGAGGTGATATCGCCGGATGTCCGGTAGCTCCACGTGAACTCACCCGCGGAGGAGAGACAGAGCATCATGGCGGGCCCAGAGAACGCCAGAGTGCCGACATAGACCGCCCCGTCGGAGTCGAGCGCCGGGGAGGAGAGAGACATCGGTACGCCGGTATCGTAACTCCAGGAGAGCGCGCCCGAGGGATCGAAGGCGTAGAGCACGTTGTCGTACGCCCCGCCGTAGACCGTGCCCGACGCGCCCACAGCCGGGGATGTGAAGAAGTTTTCCGCCGAGTAGTAGCTCCAGAGAAATGTTCCCGACGAGGAGAGCGCGGCGAGCAGGCGTTGGTATGGACAGGCGAAGTACACTTCGTCGTCCGGCCCGAGGGAGACGGCGGTGTCGATCCCGCCCCACGCGGCGAAACTCCACTCGAGCGCGCCCGCCGATGTGAGCGAGTTGATCCTAGATCCCCACGTGCCGTAGCGGACGCGCCCGTCCGCGCCGAGCGCCGGCTGGCAGCTTATCGGCCATCCGTCAGTGTAACTCCATTCCAGGGCGCCGCCGCTGTCCAGCACATATAGGGTGTTATCCCACGATCCCGCGTATACCCTCCCGTCGCCGTCCACCGTGGGGGCCGAGCTCAGGTCACCCTGCGCCTCGTAGCTCCAGAGGAAGGCGCCGCCGGAGGAGAGATTGTAGATGCGCCGGTCGCCGGAGACGAAATACACGGCCTCTTCCGGCCCGATCGCCGGGGGCGCGTACACCCTCTCGCCGGCCTCGTAACTCCAGGAGAGGACGCCGTTCGGCGCTACGGCGTAGAGCCGGTTGTCTTCCGATCCGAAATGTATGGTGCCGTCTGCGGAGACCACCGGGGAGGAATATATGTATCCGTCCGTCTTGAATCGCCATTGGCGCACCCCCTTGCGGGGCCCCGGGACGGCGCCCCGGCCCGTGTTCCGGGCGTCGTGCCTGAACATCGGCCATGGGCCTGAGGACGGCTGGGCGGGGGAGGAGGAGGCGAGGAGAAGAAAAAACACGGCTACAGCGAGGGATGGACGGAACCCTCTCACGATGCCCTCCTTCGTCATAAGGTGGACGCCGCCGCAATCGCTGCCGGCTTCGATAAAGAGCGGAGAACGACATAGACAAAATTGCATGAATGGCGAGGGGTTGTCAATATCCTCGCCGGCCTTTAAATGGCGCGTTCCACGGCCCCGAAACGACGGGGCGGGGTCAGATCCAGCCCCATCCGCCGTGCGTTCCGTACGGCTCCCCGTCCGCCTTGGTCCACCCCGCCGGCGGCTCCGCGAACGAGGGTATGAAGTCGACGAAGAGGGTGATCGGCGGCGCCGTCGGCGTGGGCGTGGGAGTCGGGCTCGCGGTGGGCGTGGGCGTGTATGTGGGCAGCGCTTCGCACGCGGCGCGCGCCATGCGGTGGAGGCCCGGATCCCACCAGGTGGAGCCGTCCGATCCCACGTAGAGCTTTACGGTGTAGTAGCCCCGAAGGTCGGGAAGACAGACGTTGAGATACCGCCCTCCGTCGTAAATAAGAGAGACGCCGTCGCCGGCCTCGATTCCCAGATTCCCATACGAGGGCGGCTGCGCCTCGATACGGAGGTACGCCTGGGCGGGCGACGCCGTCGCCGTCCCGTCCTCGTAGGCGTTCTCGCTGTCGAAGACCGCCCCGAACTCCTCGTCCCCGATCTCCGAGATGCCGATCTTCCATCCGCGAGCCTCGCCGCTCTTCGGCCGGTTGACGGCCGCGTCCTCGAGGTCCCGCAGCGTCAGCGCAGGATAGGAGGTCGGCGTGGGCGTGGGCGTCGGCGTGATCGTCGGCGCCGGGGTCGGACCGGTCGGCGTGGCGCTCGGCGACGGCGTGGCGGTGCGGGTGGGCGTGGCTGTCGGTGTGATGGCGGGGGTCGGCGACGGCGTCGCGGTGGCCTGCGGGGCGGTGCAGGAGAGGGCCAGGTGGAACGGCCCGGCCGCCCCCTCGTGCCCGTCCACCACGAGCCAGTACTCACCCGCCGGCAGGTGCGTCTTCACGAGAACGCCCTGGCCCCGCCTCACCAGAAGCGCAGGGTCGAGCCCGGAGAGAAGGAAGATATCCAGGTCCTCATCCGTGGTGATGTCGACGGTGACGTCGTGTTCGGCGTCGTTCACGAACCGGTACGCCGTCTCCGGACCGCTCTCCCGCCAGTCGGTCAGCCCGCCGTAGTACTCCCACGCGCTCGTCCCACCGGTCGTGTCACCGCTGAAGGAATCGCCGCAGACGACGGCGGTCGGCGTCGGCGTGGGCGTGCGCGTGGGGGTGGGGGTCAACGTCGGTGTCGGCGTGTCGCCGGCGGACGGGCCGAGCGAGACGGAACCGAGCTGCCCCTCGGATCCCGGGGAGACGTCAATCCACGAGGAGCCGTCGTATTCGAGGATTCGGACATAAGGGGCGTTGGCGACCGGATCGTGCCAACCCCCCACGGCGCACCCCTCCGAGGACGACCGCATCCAGATAGAGTTCAACCCTCCCTCGACGCCCGGCGGCGAGATGTCCGTGAAGGATGATCCGTCCCATCGTTTGATTACGGAGAAACCGGTCTCCAGGTCCTCGTCGTACCGCGAGCCCGCCGTGTACGCTTCCGTCATCGAGAGCGGCGAGATGTTGTACTCGCCGCCGTCCGCGGAGGAGATATCCGTCCATGCCCCGCCGCCGCATCTCAGAAGGACGGTCTTCGAGTCATCCACGTAATTCATCCCGATCGCGAGCCCTTCGCCGGGCCCGAGCATCCGGATGCACTTGAGCGTCCCCTCGACGCCCGGGGGGGAGATGTCCGTCCAAGCGGCGCCGTCCCATCTCAGTATCTTGACGTAATCCTTCCAGGTGTCGGAGTCATATATGCTCCCCACGGCGTACCCTTCGCTGCCGGAGACCAGATCCACGGAGAAGAGAGCCCCTTCGATCCCGGGGGAGACGTCCGTCCACGCAGCGCCGTCCCACTCCCATATCTTCATCCACGACTTCCCCGAGATCATATCCCAGTGCGAGCCGACGCCTACAGCCCGCCCCCCGCCGGGGATGCCGTCTATATCATCCATGGCGCCCTCGAGGCCGGGGGAGATATCCGACCACGCGGCGCCGTCCCATCGGAGGGCGAGGATGTATGTCTCCCATGACTCGTTCTGGTAGGTCCCCGACGCCCATGCCTCCGTATCGGACACCACGCGCACGCCGCCGGCGTCATAACTCCACGCGAGAACCCCCGGGGAGGAGATGGCGTGGATGAAGAAGTCGTCCGAGGCGGCGTAGATCCTCCCGGAGGCGCCCACGGCGGGAGAGGTGCGGATCCGGTTCGCGGCGGAGTAGGACCAACTCAAAGCCCCCGTGGAGTCGAGGACGAGGATCAGGTTGTCGTTCGTGCAGGGGAGATACACCTCCCCGCCAGCGCCGAGGGCGGCGGCGCCCTCGATCCCCCCTCCGGTCGCGTAGCTCCACTCGAGGACGCCGTTGGAGGAGAGGGAATAGGCCCTCCCTTCCTTCGTGCCGTAATACACGCGCCCGTCCGGGCCGACCGCGGGCGGGGAGAAGAAGATGGGCCAGCCGTCCGAGTAGCTCCAGAGGATGGCGCCCGTGCTGCCGAACGCGTAGAGGGCGTTGTCCGGCGTGTCGGAGCCGACGAAGACCCTGCCGTCGTCCCCGGCGATCGTCGCAATGCCGGGATCCCCGCGCATCCCGTAGCTCCAGAGGAGGGAACCGCCGGAGGAGAGGCCGTAGAGGCGGGTGTCGGCCGAGCCGAAGAATGCTTCCCCACCCGCCCCGAGCGCCACCGCGCTCACTGCCCCCCCTACGGCGTAGCTCCACGAGAGAACGCCGGCTGAGTCGACGGCGTGGACGTTGTACGCGGGCAGGAGGTTGTCGTTCGCTCCGAAATAGATCATCCCGTCCGATGAGACAGCCGGGGAGGAGACATCTCCGCCCGCCCGGTAGCGCCATCGGCGCGCCCCCTTGCGCGGCCCGGTGAGGTCGCTTTGGCCCGTGTGCATCGCGTCGTGCCGGAACATCGGCCACGGAGCCGGGGACGGCTGGGCGAGGGAGGGGGAGGCGAGGAGAAGAAAAAACGCGGCGACGGCGAGGGATGGACGGAAGATCTTCACGATCGGCCCTCAAGCACGAGAACATAATGCCATATGCCGGATCGATCGGCAAGGGAAAAATAATAATCATTCACGCCGCCGGTCGGGCGCCGACCCGGCCGGACGCCCCTCTCAGGCCGGTCTCGACCCGTCTTGGCGCCCCCCTCAGGAACTGCGGAAGCAGTTGTTCACATCGGGTGCAGCGTGGAATACAATGTCATGGAGGAAGGCCCCCATGCAGGGAGAAGATGGAGCGCACGGCATCGCGGCGCCGGTGATCATCGGCATCCTCAATATCACAGCCGACTCTTTCTCCGACGGCGGGCGGTACTTGAATCCCGGCGCCGCCGTTGAGAAAGGCCTATCGCTCGCCGCGGAAGGCGCGGATATGGTGGAGGCCGGCGCTGAGTCCAGCAACCCGGACGGGGCTCACGTGGACGACGAGGATGAGTGGTCGCGGCTGGAGCCGGCCGTCCTGGCGCTCAAGCGGGCGGGGGTGCTCCTATCCGTCGACACGCGGAAGGCGTCCGTGATGCGGCGCGCGCTGGCCCTCGGCGCCGACATGATCAACGACGTGACCGGCCTCAGGGACCCGGGGGCCGTGGAGGCGGTGCGCGGGAGCGCCGCCCGCCTCGTTGTGATGTTCGCGCGGAACACGGGACCGCGGGCGGAGGCGGCGGCGCGCGGCGGCGGGGATGTCCTGGGGGAGATCGGGGCGTTCTTCGAGGAGCGACTGGCGTCGCTCGGGAAGGCCGGCATCGACACCGGCCGGCTTGTGCTAGACCCGGGTATGGGGTTCTTCCTCGGCGGGACCCCCGGGCCGAGCCTCGAGGTCCTTCTCCGCCTCCGATCTCTCCGCCGCTTCGGGCGCCCCATCTGCGTCTCGGTCTCCAGGAAATCGTTCATCGGGGCGGCGCTCGGACGCGCCGTGGGGGAGCGGGGCGCCGGGACGCTCGCGGCGGAGCTCTGGGCGTGGGTAAACGGCGCCTCCTATATCCGGACGCACGAGCCGCGGCCGCTGCGGGACGCCATTCGCATGATCCTAGCCATTAGGGCGGCGGCCCGGAAATAAACGGGGTCGGGCGGCGTCATCCGGCGTCTCGGCAATGGGCTGTGATTCTTTGGGCCGTTGAAACCGCCTTGGGCTCGATTCCTGTTCTTAGCGTCCCGGCCGATCTTCCGTCCCGCGTTCGGCATCGGCGTCTTCCCGGCCCGGATTGTTCGCGGACAACGAGCGGATTGTCTCCAGCTCGCTTGGGATAAGTCGGCTTGGCGCGGAAGGGGGGATCTCCGCCCGTGGGGAATGGCGCCCGCATCCGCCCGTGTACTCGCCGATAGGGCGCGGGAAGGCCGCCGCCCCCTCGGCTCGCCGCGCGTCTTCTCTGCGCACACTCCGAC
>CALLYX010000427.1 GCA_937858775.1 uncultured bacterium
GTCGTACACCGCGCGGGCGGCGGTGGGGATCATCTCGGGGGGGGAGCCGCCGCGGAAGAGGCACATCCCCTGCTCGCCGAGCGTGATCAGCACGGCGCGGCAGGCGAGGTTCTCGATGATCCGCCGCCCTGCCTCGTCCAGCGCCATGCGGTCGCCCGGCGCCGCCCCGGCGAGCCAGAGCGCCTCGGCGCGGTTCGGGGTGATTGCGGAGACCCCGCGGTAGTCTATCCGGCGCCCGATCTTGGGGTCCACCGTGAGGATGAAGTCGTGCCTCCGGGCGAGCCGAACCAGCTCGTCGACGATCCCCTGAGTCACCAGCCCCTTCCCGTAGTCCTCGATGATGACGGCGTCGACCCTCGGGGCGATCGACCGGAGGTAGGATATGATCCGCGCGATCTCCCGCCCCCCGATCTCGGCGCCGCTCTCCCGGTCCACCCTGACCACCTGCTGGCTGTGGGCGACGATCCTCGTCTTCAGCGTGGTGGTGCGGCGGGGGTCGGTGACGATCCCCCCGAGGTCGATGCGCGGGTTCGAGAGCTTCTCGCGCAGCGTCCCGCCTATGGGGTCGGCCCCGACGATGCCGCAGACGTGAGTGCGCGCCCCCAGGGCGCAGGCGTTCGTGACGACGTTGGCGGATCCGCCCGGGACGTCGGACTCGGAGGTGACCTCCACCACCGGGACGGGGGCCTCGGGGGAGATCCGCGTAACGGACCCCCAGATGAAACGGTCGAGCATCAGGTCGCCCACGACGACGAGCCGGACCCCGCCGAAGCGCCCGAGGATCTCCTCGGCCCTCCGCCGCCTGATTTTCTTCATCTCCCCCCCCGCATCAGATCTTCTCGATGACGGCGCGCGCGAGAAGCGGGATCATGATCTCGTGGTGGCCGATCAGGTAATATCCGTTCCCCCCCGCGGCGACCGGCCGGCGGGCCACGTTCTGGAGGCCGCGGTATTGCACGAGCATATCGAAGACGGCGGCCGTGAAGTTGCGCACCGGCCTGCCCGCGCTGCGGGCCACGGTGAGGGCCTTGAGGAACACCTCGGGGAGGACCACGGCCGAGCCGAGGTTCAGCACCACCCCGCCCCCCCCAAGGCGCCCGACCACCTCGGCGAGGAGACGGAAATCGTCCATTGTCGTCTTCCCGATTATCCTGCCGTCGGCCTGGGGGTGCTGGTGGATGATGTCGGTGCCGATGGCGATATGCACCGTCGCCGGGATGCGCATCCGCACCGCCTGCGCGAGGAGGCTCGCGGCGCGGTGTGGGAACCTCTTGCGGAGGATATACCCCCCGATCGCCCGCCCCGCCCCGAGTCCCCCGGCCTCCCCGGCGGCCAGCGCCTCGTTCATCATCTCCCCCGTCTCGCG